>JBBDXV010000113.1:5742-41963 GCA_040902165.1 Pseudohongiellaceae bacterium | reverse complement strand
CCGTGAATACATCCCTGTAGGCTCGGCGCCCGCATCCCTGCGGGCGACGGTCGCTATTGACATTCCCCGCGCCTCAACCCGAAGCCCGCTGCGGAATTCATGAAGTGATTTTCGAACGAAGCCACCTCTGGGTCAAAGAACCGTGAACGGTGGAAATTGGCACGCCACACGCCTCCACCCGAAGCCGCTGCAGAATTTACGGATTGAGTTCTGAACGAAGCCACTCCGGGCCAAAGATAGGTGATGGTATGTATGTGATAGTGGGGCCCCGTCGGAGACGGGGGTCATTATCACATACGTACCCCTTTACCCTAAGGTAGGAGTTCAACTACAAATGGGCAGTAAATTCTGCAGCGGACATCAAAGATTTTTAATGAAGACTTTCGAGTTGCGCTGAAAGTTATAAAGCTGCTTCTTTTTCTCCGGCAGATCTTCTACGCCGGCCTGGCTGAATCCACGCTCAAGAAACCAGTGGGTAGCCACGGTGGTGAGTATGAAAACCTTTTTGAGACCAAGCTTGCGTGCGTCAGCTTCGAGGCGGATTAGCAGGCGATCACCGCGACCGGTATTCTGATACTCGGGACGGGTGGCAATACAGGCAATCTCGCCGCAGTTATTGTCCAGCGGATACAAGGCAGCACAGGCGATCACCATCCCTTCAAAGACGACAACGCGGAAATTTTCGATCTCGATTTCCAGTCGTTCCCTTGAGCGCTGCACCAGCGTTCCAGCCTCCTCAAGTGGCTTGATCAATTCCAGTATGCCGCCCACATCAGCAATCGTTGCGGCTCGCAGCTCTTCAAAGTTGTCCTGACTGACCAGTGAGCCGCTGCCTTCACGGGTAAAAAGTTCCTGCAACAATGCGCCGTTCTGCTGATAACTGATCAGATGGGTACGATGCACACCGGTTTCGCTGGCTTTAATGGCCGAACGCAAAGCATGATTGATGCAGCCCTGTTCGGTTGACACAGGCAGGTCGTCGTCAGACAGAACTCTTTTTGCGTCTGCCGGGCTCAAGGACGTAACCAGATCTCCGTCCTGGTCGGTCACGCCCTGACCTGGAACAAACAGGATCAACTTGTCGGCTTTGAGCGCAATGGCAACCTCGGTCGCCACTTCTTCCGCTGAAAGATTGAAGACCTCTCCGGTAGTTGAGTATCCAAGATTTGACAGCAGTACAATATTCTTCTGTGCCAGCTGTTGCTCTATGGCAGCGGCCTGTACCTTGCGTACCAATCCGGTGTTGCCGAAATCAATTCCATCATGAATACCATAGGGCCGCGCGGTAACAAAATTACCGCGGCACAGTTTTATGTCAGCACCGTGCATCGGTGAGTTCACCAGACCCAGGGAAAAACGCGCCTCGATATCTATGCTTAGCTGTCCGACTACCTGTTTGGTAATCATCAGGCTGTCGCTGTCGGTAATACGCAGATTTTTGTGATAGCGTGACTCTATCCCTGCTGTCAGCAGGGCCGCCGAGATTTGCGGTCTCGCGCCGTGAACCAGCACCAGTTTGACGCCCAGGCTGTTCAGCAGACTGATGTCGTAAACGATATTGGAAAAATTCCGGTCAGCCTGGGCTTCACCCGTCAATAGAATGACGAATACCTTGTTGCGATGGGCATTGATGTAAGCCGAGGAGTAACGAAACCACTCTATATACTGGGGTATGTTTTCATTCATGATGCCGGGTTTCCGGAGCTGCCCACTACAGGCAGGACATTTTGATTATTTTTTGCAGGTAGTCAATACAAGGTTGCACCATATCCAGCGACATATATTCATCCGGTTGGTGGGCCTGATCGATATTGCCGGGGCCGAAAATAATGGTATCCATCCCTAATTCCTGCAAAAAAGGACCTTCCGTGCCAAAACCTACAGCAATACCCTGCTGTCCGGTAAGTTTCTCCAACATGGTCAGCAGCGGACTGTTGGTAGCGGCCATGAATGCCGGCGCGCCGGCGAACAAAGGCGCCACTTCCGCCTGAACGCCGTATTTTTCGGCGATCGGATAGATGCGGTTTCGGAGCATTTCCCGGGTCTCATCAATATTCATCTCCGGTGTTATGCGAATATCAATGTCCAGATTGCAATGGCCGCAGATCCGGTTGGGGTTGTCGCCGCCGTGAATGCAACCCAGGTTCAGGGTTGGATAGCTGATACGGAACAGTGGATTACTGTATTTTTCGCGCAGCTCCTGTCTGAATACCATCAGCTCTGCGATGACATGGTGCATGACGTCAAGTGCATTCCTGCCCAGCGCGGGGTCTGAAGAGTGGCCGCTCTGACCCAACAGACGGATGGATTCCATCATGATGCCCTTATGCGCCCGAACCGGCAGCAGACCTGTGGGTTCACCGATTATCGCCCGTCTTGCCTTCGGATATCCCTGTTGCACGACACTGCGCGCACCCTCCATCGAGGACTCCTCATCGGCAGTCGCCAGAATGATGAGAGGTTCTCTCAGATTCTGGCCTTTGACGGATTTCACTGCTTCCATTACCAGGGGAAAGAATCCTTTCATGTCGGTCGTGCCCAATCCGTAAAGTCGCCCGTCTTTTTCAGTCAGGCGAAACGGGTTTACACTCCATAACTCTGCATCTATTGGTACCGTGTCTGTATGTCCGGCCAGAACCAATCCGCCTGGACCGGTTCCGAGCGTTGCAACCAGATTTGCCTTGGGCTTTCCACTATGCGATGCGCAACTCATGACTTCACACTGAAAACCGAGATCCTCAAAGCAGGTGGCAAGATAGTCGATTACCGGGCCATTGCTCATATCCAGGGCAGTGTTGGCCGAGCTTACGCTTGGCAAGCTGACAATGTTGTCGAGATTGGCAAAAAGTTCAGGAAATGCTTTGTGCATAGTGTGAGGCTGATCTGTGAAAGGCAGGAATTAAAGAGAGGTACCCTGGCGTGCGTTTCTGGACAGTTTGGCAATCATGTCAGTTTTGGCTGCCATAATGAAATCATTGACATGCAAGCCATTGATCTTGTGGCTCCACCAGTAAACGGTAACCTTGCCCCATTCCGTATAGATGCCGGGGTGGTGTTTCTCTCGTTCCGCCAGGTTGGCAATCTTGTAGGTAAATTCAAAAGCATCCTTGAATTCAATGAAGTAAAAATCCCGAATCAGTTTCTCCACACCCTCATGAAATTCCTTGCGCCAGGCAGGCACGCCAATCAGAAGCTGGTTTACTTCCGTTGCGGTGACAACCTTCGATCCCATTTTGCAGGGTTCACAGTGTCTTTGATAAAGCGCTTCCACTCAGAGGAATTCCTCGAGGAGATTATTGGCGAACAACAAACCCTTGCTGGTAGGGACGACGCGCCGCGGCGAATCATTAGCTTCGTTGTTGAATATAGCCAGATAACCGCCGTCGCGCAGCCATTCTATCTTCTTTCTTATTTCACTGAAAGCAAGCCCGGTCCTGGCTTCATACTCGACAATACTGAAACCCTCGCTCAGCCTCAGCGCGTTGAGCATGAACTCCAGCGGCAATTCCGCGCGATCCACGCGGTTGGTTTCCGCAGTAAAGGTCAGATTCTGTCGCAAATAATGTTCCGGTTGACGGTATTTTCTTGTGCGCAAGACAGCATCATCAATGGCGATAGTGAGTTTGCCGTGCGCACCTGCTCCGATACCCAGGTAATCGCCAAACTGCCAGTAGTTCAGGTTGTGACGAGACTGCGCACCAGGTCGGCTATAAGCGGAAATCTCATAACGTCCAAGTCCTGCAGTCTCCAAAGCAAGCAGACCCTGTTCCTGCATCGTCAGGATTTCATCCTCGCCAGGCAATACCGGCGGGCTGGCATAAAAACCGGTATTGGGTTCTATGGTCAGTTGGTACCAGGAGAGATGCACAGTGCTGAATTCCAGCGCCTGACGTAAATCGGCGATTGCCTCAGCTGGAGTCTGTTCGGGCAACCCGTACATCAAATCCAGATTCATATTGCTGAATCCTGATTCGATAGCGACTTCGATTGCGCGCCTTGCCTGTGAGGCATCATGAATTCGTCCAAGCACTTTGAGTTTGGCGTTGTCAAAGCTCTGAATTCCCAGCGACAGGCGATTGACGCCGGCCTGTCGGAAATCCCTGAAGCGACCGGCTTCCACGGTGCCGGGGTTCGCTTCCATGGTGACTTCAAGCGCGGTGGAAACCGGCAGCCTTTGTTTTATCCCGCCAAGCAAATTTTCCAGCATCTGTGGCGCGAACAGGCTTGGTGTGCCGCCACCAATAAAAATGCTGCGCAATTCTCTGCCCTGTGCGTAATTCAGATCCAGATCAAGGTCATCAAGCAGCGCCTTTACATAGGTGGCCTGCGGCAAGTCGCCAGATTGCTCGTGGGAATTGAAATCACAGTATGGGCATTTCCTCACGCACCAGGGAATATGCACGTAAAGACTTAGTGGCGGGAGTGCCAGCATTGCATCAATTGCCTCAGGGCCTGTCCCCGGTGACTGAGTTGGTTTTTGATTTCTGGTTCAAGCTGTGCTGACGCGCAATCGTGCGTTGGAACATAAAACAACGGATCATAGCCGAAGCCGTTTTTACCGCTCGGGGCAAACAGAATGCGACCCTCCCAGGTACCCTGACAGATCATTGGCATCGGGTCTGCCGGGTGACGAAGATAGACAATGACGCACTGGAAGCGGGCGGTTCGCTGCGATTCCGGAACCTCTGTGAGTCGCAGAAGCAATTTCCGGTTGTTTGCTGCATCAGCTTCCGAACCGAAAACGCCAGCGTAACGCGCCGAATAGATGCCGGGTTCACCCAACAGCGCATCGACTTCCAGTCCGGAGTCGTCGGCGATCGACGCCAGGCCAGTTATTGAGCTGGCATGACGGGCTTTGATGATGGCATTCTCAACGAAGCTCAGACCTGTTTCTTCGACGTCGCTCACCCCCAGTAATGACTGTGGTACCAGTTCCACGCTTTCAGCTCCAAGGACTTGTTGCAGTTCTCTTAACTTACCGGCGTTGCTGCTGGCGAGGACGATTTTTTGCATAATGATAAACGGATCAGGGACTGCGGGTAAGATGATAGATTGCAATCTCTCCCAACAAGTTCGGCCACAGCTTGATTGACCAGTTACCCTGATGCTGTGAGTCCACCACGGTCCGCGTCAGTACGGTAATATTTTTTGCGGCACACAAGGCATCAAAATCCCTGACAGTACAGAAGTGAATATTAGGAGTGTCATACCATTGATAGGGCATGAATTTCGATACCGGCATACGGCCCTTCCTGGTCAGATACAGTCGCGACTTCCAATTGCCAAAGTTCGGGAACGTAACGATCCCCTTTTTACCGATGCGCAGCATTTCATCTATTAGCAGATCCGGACGGCTCAGTGCCTGCAATGTCTGGGCCAGCAGTACGGTGTCAAAGCTGCCGGAGTCAAAATTGCTCAAGCCGCGATTCAGGTTCTGCTCGACAACATTTACGCCACGGGCGAGACACTGGTTTATATTCTCACTGTCTATTTCCAGGCCAATGCCGGTGATGTTCCTGGTCTCCTGAAGAAAATGCAGCAACTCACCATTGCCACAGCCAAGGTCGAGCACCTTGCTTTCGGCACCAATCCAGTTTTTGATTATTTCCAGGTCAGGTCGCATCAGTTTGAAATTTCCTGGTGTACACGGTGCAAATAGGTGGTAAATGCCTGCATATATCGAGGTATAGGTAACAGAAAAGCATCATGTCCCTGATCGGCTTCTATATTGACGTAGCTGACTTCCCTGTTTGCACGCAGCAGTTGAGTCACAAGTTCCTGGGATCGCGCTGGTGGAAATCGCCAATCGGTTGTGAATGACACAAGGAAGAACTTACAGTCGCCGTTCAGAAAAGCCCGACTCAGGTCGCCCTTGTAATCCACCGAGGGATCGAAATAGTCCAGTGCCTTGGTCATTAACAAATAGGTATTGGCATCAAAATTTTCGGAAAATCGTTCACCCTGATGGTGCAGATAGCTTTCTACTTCAAAGTCGACGTTGAAGCCGAAGCTCAGTTTGCCGCTGCGCAAATCGCGACCAAAGCTGTCCTTGGCAATGCCCGCTTCGGTACCGGATCTGCCAAATTTTGAACTCATGGCGCTGTCCGACAGATAGGTGATATGGCCTACCATCCTGGCCAGCATTAACCCGCGTTTTGGATAAGTGCCATGCTCCAGATAACGTCCTTCATGAAAATTGGGGTCACTGGTTATGGACTGTCTGGCCACTTCATTGAACGCTATATTCTGGGCTGACAATTTTGGCGCACTGGCGATAGCAATCGCATGTCGAAGGCGAGAGGGGCAGCTTATCGCCCAGCGGAGAACCTGCATGCCACCCAGGCTCCCACCAATGACCGCCGCCCATTTCCCGATTCCGAGTCTGTCCATAAGACGCAGCTGGCTGTTGACCCAGTCTCTTACAGTCACTACCGGGAAATCCGGTCCAAACGGTTTGCCGGTTTCCGGATTGACAGATCGCGGTCCGGTGCTGCCTGCACAGCCTCCGAGGTTATTGAGAGAGACCACATAGAACAGGTTGGTATCAATTGGCTTCCCGGGTCCGATGCATGAATCCCACCAGCCTGGTTTCCTGTCTGATTCGCTGTAGTAGCCGGCAGCATGATGATCTCCGCTAAGAGCGTGACAGATAAGAATCGCGTTGCTTTTTTGCGCATTGAGCTTGCCGTAGGTTTCCACCATAAGATCATAGGCCGGCAGCACTTTACCGCTTCGCAGTGTCAGGGGGTCATCAAAATGATACATTTCGGGCTTGACCAGACCAACCGAGTCTTCTGAAAACGGACCGCTCATGAATGTTAGTGTTCCTTGATGCCCAGTGCCGGCGGTAAATAGCCCGGCTGCTCGATGGAAATTCGTTTGCGGCGATTGTTCGCGCCACTGACTATCTGTATCCGCTTCTGCGGTACCTTGAATTGTCTGGACAGAAAACGAATCAGCTGCTGGTTCGCGTCTCCATCCACAGGCGCGGCCTTTATCCTGATTTTCAGGCAATCATCGACAACTTCCGCAAATTCGTCCGTTCCTGCCCTGGTCTGAATTCTGCAGCTTAGTATCAAAACAGATTCTTTCCATTGGTAATACATACCGATCCGGAATTTTGTCAAATTCCTATTATCACACTGGCAATGGCTGGTGAAATGCCGAATGACTGAATCAGCAGATTTTTCAATAATTGTATGCCGATGAAAATAATCATGGGTGAGAAATCCAGACCACCCATTGGCGGGATTATTTTGCGCACCGGAGCCATCAAGGGTTCTGTAAGTTGCCAGATCAGCCGCAGGATGGGATGCGGGTTCATTGTGCCTGAAAACAACATAACGAACGACATAATGACAGAGGCTATGATTGCCCAAAAATAGATATTGATGATAAAGGAAACAACGCCCACGACGGACCAGGTTATTATGGTGCCGATGCCGGGGGGTCGAAATCCATTTAAGTAAATCAATGCGACTACGAATACGAATTCTATGATCAGCGCAAGCAACAGGGTGGAAAAATCAAATCCCTTATAGCCGGGAATGACGCCTCGAAATATTTTCACCAGTGGATTGGTTATGCGCACCACTGCCTGGGAAACCGGATTATAAAAGTCGGCTTTGGCAAGTTGCAGCAGGAAGCGCATCAATATCGCCAAAAGGAAAAGTCCGCCCAATGAACTTATCAAAAGGTCGGCAGTGCTGGTAAGTGCTTGCATGATACGACGCTGGTTCCTTGAATGGTTTGGAGCCTGGTTTCAGTCTCCGGATTTGCGAGCCAGTTCCCTGGATCGGTTACGAGCAGCCACTAACGCCTTCTCTACCAGTTCCCGCATACCGCCGGATTCAAACTGCAGAATTGCCTGTTCGGTAGTGCCGCCTGGAGAAGTGACCTGACGCCTGAGTTCAGCCGTGCTTAACTTGCTCGAGTCGGCCAGTACGGCAGCACCCAATGCTGTCTGATAGACCAGTTGCCTGGCCGTGTCGGAATCCAGACCAAGTTTTCCTGCAGCCTCCTGCATGCATTCCATCAGCAGGAAAAAATAGGCGGGTCCGCTACCGGATAAAGCCGTTACCGCATCGATTTTATCCTCACTATCAAGCCATACGGTAAGTCCAACGGCGGCGAGTATCGCTTCGGCCAGGTTTTTCTGACTTTCAGTAACGCTGTCCTGCGCATACAGTGCCGTCGCACCTTTTCCGACCAGTGCCGGGGTGTTCGGCATACAGCGAACGAGGGCGGTATCTTTTCCCAGCCAGGCCTGCAGATGCGCAATGGTGATACCGGCAGCGATGGAAACAACAAGGGACCGGCTCGTGGCGACCGCTGCCCGCACCTGTTCGCAGACTTCGCGCATGGACTGTGGTTTGACCGCGAGGACCAACACATCCGATTGTCCGGCTACCCCGGATGAATCATCAATATTGATGCTGCAATCCGCGGCAAGCTGCAGCAGCCGGGACTGGTCAATGTCGGCTGCCCACAAACGATTGCCCTGGACCCCACTGGCAAGCAGTCCGCGAATCAGACTGCCAGCCATATTTCCGGCGCCAATAAAACCTATTCGACAGGATTGCAATACAGCTGCTGCGGTCACGAAATCTTCCGGATAATCAGACAAGGCGGCTATTCTAACGTACTTGCGGCCAGGTTTTATATCCTCGACCCGAATACGGCGGTGCCAATTCTGACCAGGGTAGAACCCTCGGCAATGGCCGCCTCAAAGTCAGCGCTCATACCCATACTGAGACAGTCAAAATCCGTGAATTGCGGCTTGAGCGTCTCAAACAATACTCGCAGTCTGGCGAATTCGGCCCGTTGCTCGGCAAAGCTCGCGAAAGGTGCCGGGATTGCCATCAGCCCGCGCAACCGCAACCGCGGTAATGAACTGATTGCCGAACACAGGTCTGCAGTTTGTGCGACCGGGACACCGGACTTGGAGCGTTCACCGGAGATATTCACCTGTACGCAACAGTTGAGTTGACCCAGTGCAGGATCCCGCTGGTCGCTGAGTCGTTGTGCGATTTTGAGCCGGTCGATACTGTGGACCCAGTGGAACAAAGTCGCTATCTGTCGGGTTTTGTTCGACTGGATCGGACCGATGAAATGCCATCGTAGATCCTTTTGGTCGAACTGCTGAATCTTGCCCTCGGCTTCCTGCACATAGTTTTCACCAAAATCGCGAATACCGGCCTGATAGGCCTCGCGGATGCTTTGAGCCGGTTGCTGTTTGCTGACCGCCAGAAGTGTTACGGAACCCGGGGACCGCTCGTATTTTGCTTCCAGCATCCTGATCTGGTTAACAATTTCGCGGATATTTTCTGTTATGTTTGCCATGTTTCCCTAGTATACTTTGCCGGCAATGTAGTAGCAGACGCAAAGATTGTGACTCTAGCAAACCATCAACAATAGGGAAAATCCAGACACGGGCGGGTAGCAACGATGGATATTACAGAACTATTGAATTTCAGCGCCAAACAGGGCGCATCAGACTTGCATATTACGGCGGGTATGCCCCCATTGATCCGGGTCGATGGAGACATCCGCCGCATCAATGTGCCGGAAATGGACCATAAAGAAGTCTATTCCATGATCTACGAGATCATGAACGACAAGCAGCGCAAGGACTACGAGGAATTTCTCGAGACGGACTTTTCATTTGAAATACCAAACCTGGCGCGTTTCCGGGTGAATGCCTTTAACCAGAACCGGGGTGCGGCTGCAGTATTCCGGACCATTCCTTCCAAGGTGCTGTCGATGGAACAGCTCGGGATGGGCGATATATTCAAAAAGATTTCTGACGTCCCCCGCGGCCTGGTGGCTATAACCGGTCCTACCGGTTCGGGTAAAAGTACCACCCTGGCGGCAATGATCGACTATATCAATGCCTCCAAGTACGAGCACATTCTCACCATCGAAGACCCGATCGAATTCGTGCATCAGAGCAAGAAGTCCCTGATTAACCAGCGCGAGGTACATCGCGATACCCTGGGATTCAGCGAAGCGCTGCGCTCAGCCCTGCGCGAAGACCCCGACATTATTCTGGTAGGTGAGCTTCGTGACCTTGAAACCATTCGCCTCGCATTGACCGCCGCCGAAACCGGACACCTCGTGTTCGGAACCCTGCATACGACTTCGGCGGCGAAGACCATTGACCGGGTTATCGACGTATTCCCGGCAGCAGAAAAAGATATGGTGCGTTCGATGTTGTCCGAGTCATTGCAGGCGGTCGTGTCGCAGACTCTGTTGAAGAAGCCAGGCGGTGGCCGGGTAGCGGCTCATGAAATAATGATCGGGACTCCTGCCATCCGGAACCTGATTCGGGAAGACAAGGTTGCGCAGATGTATTCTGCCATCCAGACCGGAGCCGGTGTGGGCATGCAGACCCTGGATCAGTGTCTGAAGAATCTGGTGGCAAAAGGATTGGTAAGCAGGGAAGACGCCAAATCGAAAGCCAAGATGCCTGAGTCTTTCTAGGAAACTTCCGGAGGCCAGAGCGGCCATATAACTGATCAGATGGTTTCTAGTTCCGGCTTCTTGATTTCAGTTCATTAAACCAGGTCTCCAGAATTACCTGCGCTGCCAGACTGTCTTTGGAGACATTTTTGTTTTCCGGATTTCTGAGTTCCTCCGCAGCTGCCGAGCTCAGTCGCTCGTCGATACCATAGCAAGGCAGATTGAATCTGCCCTGCAGGCGGCGGGCAAACTTTTCAGCCCGGTCACACAAGGCGCTTCGGGTACCATCCATGTTATAGGGCAAACCAACTACGAGAAGTGTCGGTTGCCATTTCTTAATTACCGCTTCAACCTCATTCCAGTTCGGCACTCCATCGTTCGCGGCTATCACCTGTAACGGTTGTGCAGTACCGGTGACGTTCTGACCATGGGCAAGTCCTATACGCTGAGTGCCAAAGTCAAAAGCCAGCGCTCCAAACGTTGCAGTAAACTCCCTGGGGAAATCGGGCAAGGTCATGAGATTGCTTGTCCCTCTATATTGAGACTTCAGGAATGTCCGGCCGCGGGAGACAATTGTGTCAGGTCTATTCCCAGCAGTGCTGCTGCAGAGGCCGGTTTATTGGCAAAATCACGGGAATAAACCAGTGCCGAATCGGCTGGTGTGGTGAGCCAGGCATTTTCAAGGATCTCATGTTCAAGCTGGCCCGCATCCCATCCCGCGCAGCCCAACACGACCAGATAGTTTTCAGGACCCTTGCCATCTGCTATGTCCTGAAGAATCTGCTTCGACGTGCAGATACTTATCTCTGGCGAGAGACGGACGGAAGAATCCCAGCTCATTGCAGAATCATGAATGATAAATCCCTTGTCTCTTTCTACAGGACCTCCGGCCAACACTTTCTGGGTTTTGAACTGATCCTCGTCCACGCTGCATACTATTTCCAGTTCCTTGAAAATATCTGCAACACTGACCTTCATCGGTTTGTTGACCACAATTCCCAATGCCCCTTCCTCAGTGTGTTTCCAGATATAGGTCACTGAGCCGGAGAACCAGCGGTCCTGCAATTGCGGCATGGCGATCAGAAACTGATCCTCAAGCGAATTTGGAAACCCTGTCGCATTCATGCTCTACACTTTTGCTGAAATTGATCAGTCACTGGTAAAAGCCGATCCATTATTTCCCTCATGAAAGCGCCAGGTTCGGATGATTTCAAGAATATCTATCTGGCCTCTCAGTTCCGCGGGAAACGGTTCGAATGGTGCCGCAAGTCTTACTATATTCATCGCAGCTTCATCCAGCACGCTGTTGTTTGACGAACGCAGAATTCGAACTTCATCCACTGTCCCGTCCGGCAAGATGGCAACCAGCATCCGCAGGTTGCCGTATATCTGTTGCTGCCTTGCAAGAATGGGGTAGTTGAGATTGCCGACTGATTCGATGCGCTTGCGCCAGCTGTCCAGATACAGCGCGTCGTGACTCTTCTGGGTTGACGCCGACGAAATCGTATAACGTCGGGGGCGTTTGGCATAAGCCTGCTTCTGCAAATCAAGTTGTGCCTGCAGACTGGCAATTGCCACGCTCAGCTCATCGGGCGTCGCCTGATCAGAAACGGGATGGTTTTCCTCCGGAATTATCTCTTCAATCTGTTGGCGCAACTCCTGCTCGGAGCGGAGCGATGTCAGTACGGCGAGATCCTGCGTATCAATATGGTTGAAAACCCGGGCACTGGGTTCCGGCGTGACTTCACGAATCCGATCATCATGCAACTCCGATTCGACAGGTGTGCTGGGTGCAGCTCGATCTTCAAGTATTCCGCTGCCGATCTGATTTTCCTGTGCCAGGAAATCCGCCTCTTCCGGAAGTTCGTCGCTGCGATACTGCGCCAGCGTTATTTCCAGTGTGGGGTTGCTGGTCATGTCTTCAAGATAACTGAATCCGATACCCAGGATCACGATGGCATGGACACAGGCGGACAGGAACACTGTGAAACCAAACCGTTCATTACTCAATTCGGTGTCAGCTTGTACCATGGCTTTACCTGTCGACTGAGGACAGTTTCATCTCGATACAATCCATCAGTTCACCGGCGATATCCAGATTATAGGCGGCATTGATTTCCCTTACACAGGTTGGGCTGGTGACATTGATTTCTGTCAGATAATCACCAATAACGTCCAGACCGACAAAGACTAAACCTTTTTCTCTGACGATCGGGCCGACCTGTTCACAAATCCAGCGATCGCGGTCGCTGAGTTCCTGGGCCACGCCGCTGCCGCCGGCTGCCAGATTACCGCGGGTTTCCCCGACTGCCGGGACACGGGCAAGCGCATAAGGGACCGGCTTGCCGTCAATCAACAGAATGCGCTTGTCACCCTTGACGATCTCCGGGATGTATTTCTGCGCCATAATCTGGTTGCTGCCACCCCTGGTGATAACTTCAATGATGACACTGACGTTCGGATCATCCTTTCTGAGTCGGAAAATGGAGGTACCACCCATGCCGTCCAGCGGTTTGAATATCACATCCTCGTGCTGTCGGTGAAACTCCTTTAGCTTGGCAGCTGAACAGGCAACCATGAAAGGCGGGCAGCATTGCGGAAACTGGGCGGCAAAAAGTTTCTCATTACAGTCTCTGAGACTCTGCGGATTGTTTACCACCAAAGTGCCTGCCACCCTGGCCTGATCCAGCAGATACGTTGAGTAAATGTAAGGGGTATCGAATGGCGGATCCTTGCGCATCAGGATCACGTCCAGTTCCGCCAGCGGCATGTCTACGGTCGCGCCGAAAGAAAACCATCTGGCGGCATCATTATGTACTTTCAGTTCGCGTGTAATGGCTTTGCTGATGCCGCCTTCCATGTACAGATCAGTCTGCAACATATAATAGAGTGACCAGCCCCGGTCCCGTGCCGCCCACAGCATTGCCAGGCTGGTGTCCTTTTTGTAATTGATGGATTCTATCGGATCCATCACGATCCCCAATTTGATGCTCATACTTTTCGTTTGTCAGTTGCCCTTGTCATGTCTTTCCCGGATACCGGGACAATAATCTGCACAGAGTGGCGGAATAATAGCCTAATTTGTCATTGGCAAGGTATAAAGGCGGGAAAGTTATTGATTTTTTGGTAATTTCCTTCAAGTCGCTATAATACGGCGCATTGTTTCCTATGGGTGAGATTGTGCATTTAATCGGCTTTACCTGGGGCATCGGCGGAGTTATCGCCTTGCTGTTGTTTGCTGTCTACCGACTGTTGCCAATGGCCATGGATCTGTCGGAACTCTATCTTAATGGCTGGCACTGGCTGGCCTTGTTATTCAGCATTGTCTATATGGCTTATGCTGAAGGTTACCAGGGGTTTCACAAGGGTTTTGCGCCGCGAGTTGTAATTCGTGCCACTTACCTCAGGAACCATCCTCGCCTACTGCATGTGCTTCTGGCGCCGTTCTTCTGCATGGGATTTCTATATGCAACGCGACGGCGCCTGGTGCTGTCCTACTCGTTGACCTTGATGATAGTCGTCCTGGTCACAATAGTGAGACTGTTGCCCCAACCCTGGCGTGGAATCGTGGATGCTGGCGTAGTTACCGGTTTGTTCCTTGGTGTATGTTCGATAGTCTATTTTCTGGTGCAATCGGTAACCGCGCCGGAACGCATGACACTGTCGGCTGAAGTGCCTGCAGAAAATAGTTCATCCATTGAAACCAATAGCGAATGAAACGGCAGACCGGGTCAGTCCATGGATAACACAAACGAAAAAGCCAGTTGTGCGGTAATTGTCACCTTCAACCCGGACATTACCAGCCTGCTGAAGTTACTGGGTCAGCTGAACAAGGAAACGGACTTTGTAGTCATTGACAACGGCTCGCAAAAAATCGGGCAATTCACCGAGTCAATAAAAGTCTATCGACGCTGCGTCAATCTGGTTCGCCTGCCGGAAAATGTCGGTTTGGCCCAGGCGCTGAACATCGGGCTTGAATATGCTGTCGAACAATCCTACCGGTTTGCGTTTCTGTTCGACCAGGACAGCAGTCTCTGTGATCTTTATGTGAATCGTATGCTCACTGCCTATGATGATATCGCAAAGCTTTCTGCCAAACCTGTGGCAGCGCTGGGCCCGCGGATCATTAATCCCCAGACTCGCAAGCAAACCAGATTCAAACTGTTTAACCGGCTGATGTGGCGCACCGATCGCCACTTCATGAACACGCGATTGCATTTTGAAGCCGATTTTCTGATTACCTCAGGTACCTTGATACCCCTTCATGTTTTACCCAAAACAGGCATGATGAAATCCAGTTACTTCATCGACAATGTGGATATGGAATGGTGTTTTCGTGCCAAGGCGAAGGGCTTTGAGCTGGCAGGAACAGATCAGGCTGTGCTTTATCACGCCATCGGTGAGCGTAGCACCAATCCGCTGGTAAGATCAGGGGTGATGGCGCTGCACAACCCTTCACGCATCTACTATTCAAGCCGGAACCGTGTCCACCTTTACAGTGTTCCTTATTCACCGCTGGGCTGGAAAGTTCGGGACTGCATCAGGTTTTTTGTCAAGGCAAGCTGGTTGCTTGTCTCTTCAGGTCAACGCAAGCAATACTGGCGCAATATTTCTGCCGGTATACGCGATGCAAAAACCCTGGGTTGAAAGTGATTCCGGACAATTTCAAAGTTGCCATCCTGCTATCCACATACAATGGCGGAAAATTTCTTGAACGGCAGCTTGATTCGGTTTTGAAGCAGACTTTTCAGAACTACGTTATTGTCATACGGGACGACGGTTCGACAGATAATACCTTACAGATAATTGATCACTATCTTGTTGATAACCCTGACCGCATAAGAATGGTCAATGGCTTTGGTAAAAACCTTGGGCCGAGCCAGAGTTTCGGAAGGCTTGTCGAATATGTGCTGGCAAACAAGACTGAGCTTGGAATCATTGGATTTGCGTATATTGCGTTCTGTGACCAGGATGATGTCTGGGATCCGAAGAAGCTTGAAATAACGATAGAAGCGCTGTTATCGAAGCACTCTGACCCCAGTCAACCTGTGTTGGTTCACACTGATCTGCGTGTCGTCGATGAACAGCTCAAAATCATATCCTCATCGCTGGCGGCATATCAGCATCTCAGACCACAAAGCAGGAATTTCGGTCGTAGACTCGTTGAGAACAGCGTTACCGGTTGTACAGTCCTGATAAATGAGTCTCTGGCAAATAAAGCGATTCCTGTTCCCGAATCAGCCGTCATGCATGACTGGTGGCTGGCGCTGGTCGCAAGCATTTCCGGGGAAATTTTATTCGTGAATCAGGCAACGGTTAACTATCGGCAACACAGCGGCAATTTACTTGGAGCAGTACCGATCAAGCCAGCCAGGTTATTTTCAAAAAAATTGATCAAGCGGGTTTTCAATAGGGATTCTGAGGCACTATTACGGGATGTGGGACTACAATCGATCCAATTTAAATTGCGATACAGCGAGAAAATGGGTTTCAGGCAAAAGTTGCTTTGCGGAACCACGGGCACCATGAGAAAGTTGCCGCCGGTTCTGCAGAAAATTATTTTCAGATTCGTCAGGCTTTTGTAACGATTTCCGTAGATTTTTCGAATACAGAAGAAACGCCGCGCGAAAAAGTAGCCGGTGAGCAATCGGCACTTACTGACTCCAAACCCGCAGCCCTGATCTGGTTCCACAGAGCTTCATCCTCATACAGTCGGCAACATGCTGCGGCAAATTCCTCAGCGGTATCGGCCACGATCAGTTGTTTCTGGTTTTTCCAGCCAAGCTGTCTTGCCAACAGGGGAGTGGATACGGAGGGCAAACCGTAGGCTGCAGCATCATGAATCTTGCGCGGAATTCCTGCTGCAAATCGAGTTGGGGCAACAAACACACGGCAATGATTGTATAGCTGCGCGATATCATCTATTCGTCCAATGAACTTCACAAAGGTTCGATCAATGATCTTCAATTGAGGTGCGATATTGTCCCCTGCAACTATCAGTCTGACAGGCTCTTTCAGTTTGTTGTTTATCAGGGGCAGGACTTTTTGTGTAAACCAAAGAAGAGAATCCACGTTCGGTGAGGTGTCATCCCGCAGAGCTCCAACAAATAACAAGTCAACTCTATCACCAAAGGCTGCCTTGCTCGGTGTCACGTCCACGCGATGTCCGATTTCAATGACGTTTTTATATCCGGCATTCCTGAAGATCATTGACTCAAGCGGTGATACCGTAATTATCTTTTGCGCATATCGTGCAAGATCGAGCTCCTGTTTCAGAAGCGAGGTCTTTTTGTCTTCTGACAGTGGAGTTCCTTGAATCTCCGAACGCAGTATATCCCGCGTTGCAGTAACCGCTTCCGCGTCATACACAATGAGACTTCGATTTATCAGATCAGTTCTGGCAGCAATCAACTGACCCAGAAAATCCATATTCGGCGCCCGACTGACGATTATGTAGTCAAAAAAACCGGCTCTTCGCTGTAGAAAATCAAGCAATCCCTGTTTCCCGCAGTGAAGTATAACTTCAATATTCTGTGGAATAACCGAGTACGTGCTATCCCATTGTTCCTCAGGAAACAACAGTGGATAAAACGTTACATTAAGCTTGCAACTTGCCAGTTCGCGCAGCAAATCCAGGCAGCGTGGATATCCAGCCCCCAGGCTTGCGTGTGGCACACGATCATCAATGAAAAGGACATTAGGATTTCGGTTTGCAGTTCTCGCGCGATTATAGTTCTCAGCAAGGTTAGAATACTTTTGCGCAAGATAATCTGAATGCTTCTCTCTCAACACCAGCCTATGTGCTGCCTGCAGTTTCGCGGCGTTAGAAAATCCACCCGAGCTCGCAAATTCATAGTGAGTAATCCTGGCTCGGGGCTCATAGATCACCTTATATCCCTGTTTCTTCAGGCGGATACAAAAATCGGATTCCTCGTAGTATGCAGGAGCAAAAGCCTCATCGAACCCGCCCATTTTTGCAAAAAGCTCACGGTTAAACATCAGAAAGGCGCCGGAACAATAATCGACCTCCCTTTGAAACATATACTCAGGTTGTTCCGGGTCGTTACCACGGCCATATCCGACACAGCTGCCATCGTCCCAGATTATGCTGCCGGCCTCCTGCAATTTACCGTCCAGCAGCCTGATCATTCCGCCGACCGCACCGACATCATCCCGACTGTTCAAGGTTTTTAAGGCGGCCTCCACGGAATCCGGTTCCAGCACCGCATCATTATTCAGCAACAACAATGTTTCACCTGTGGCCAATTGTACCGCCTGGTTGACCGCATGAACGAAACCCGCATTTTCACTGTTACGCGAGATCCTTGCTCCCTTTATCCGACTACAAAGCAGCACGGATTCATCAGTCGATGCGTTGTCGATGATTACTACTTCATAGTTTGATCCCGCATGCGCCAGTATGGATTTCAAACAAAGATAGCTGAGTTCCGCCTTGTTAAAAAAAACCAGAATTATAGAAACGTCTATAGTTGCGCTGACCCGAAACTCAAGCACTTCGTCACTGGCAAGGAACGCGTCCAATGCTGTTCGTGCCTGTTCGTCATAAACGGTTTTGACATCGATTTTGACAACCTGGGCTTCTGGTTCGACGCGGGGCACCCTGCCAATCCGCATCAGAAGTCGTCTGCCCTGGGAGAATCGCATGATAAAACGGCCACATCGCTGCTTGAAATTTGTCAGAGTTCGAAGCAGCAGGCGAAGAAACCCGGTGTATCGCCAGTATTTGGAATCCACAATTTGGCTAAGTAATTGTTGGCTTTCGCGAGCCTGTGCCTCCAGAACCCGATATTGAATTTCGAGTTGGTGATACTTTCTTTCCCATTCGATATTGGAAGGCAGAATAGTGCCTGAATTGAAACTGAGAGAAGATTTGTGTACCTCGGTTGCGGACAGTTCGTGCAGAAAATTCTCCAGCACAGAACTAGACTCGGGCGCACTCGAATCCAGTGCGGGAAATCTGAATGAATCCGGCACACCTGCCAGGTATCGCTTGCCCTTTAATTCAGTGGCCCAGCGGGTATCCATAAATTTTTTTTCTTTCAGAGCACGCGGTCTGTTTTGCGGCAGATCGTCGCTCTTGCGCGTCACTGATTCGTAATGAATCAGGGCTATGTCAAAATTCAGGAACACAGGATAGCCCGCTGCACCCAGGCGCAGGCAGTAATCTACGTCGTTAAATGAGACCGGGAGATCGGATTCGTTAAAACCACCAAAAACGAGAAAGAGTTCGCGCCTGGTAAACATGCATGCAGCGGTCACTGCAACTACCTTGCAAAGCGATGCCGCAGAATAGTGTTTCAGGAAATCCTTGCTCTCACCAACGCCGACGTGTTTAGCCACGCATTCACTGTCAAGGGCAATGCCAGCGTGTTGGATGCTTCCGTCGGGATAAAGCAGTATCGTGCCCACTGCTCCCACATCGTATCGTCGCGCTATTGGAACCAGTTCTTCCAGCCAGTTATTGTTGATCACTTCGATATCATTATTGAGAAAGCAAAGTACTTCACCCTTGGCGAACTGAGCTGCCTCATTGTTGAGCCTGGAGAAATTAAATGGATGGGGCCACCTTACTACTTTTATTCGAGGATCTTCAGTAAAAGACTCAAGATACAACAGGGTTTCATCTTCGCTGCTGTTGTTATCAACAACAATGATTTCCAGGGAACCAGAGTATTGGCTCGCAAGGATAGAGTTTATGCAGGATTCAAGTAACTTTACCTGATCCCGGGTCGGGATTATTACACTGCAGTCTATGACTTCCTGCGCTGCAGAAAAATGTTGATGATCAGTTTTCATGTCGACCGGAATTGCTGCCAAGTAGACGCTTTAATCTTCGAAAAGGCCCCATGAGCCGCCAGGATAATGAGTGATAGATAACATCAAGCTGGCGGTTTAATTGCCTCGCGTTCGAATGACTTTGCTCAAGGGAATTACGCAATTCCTCAAGGGAATTACGCAATTCCTCAAGGGAATTATGCAGAGCGTTCAACTCGGTTAATCTTTGTTTGAGAGCATCGTTGGCTGACGACAGCTCACGCCTGAGGGTGTTGGCAGTGTTCTCAACGATCCTGGTTGCATCGTTGGCTGAAGACAGCTCACGCCTGAGGGTGTTGGCAGTGTTCGCAAAGACCCTGGTTGCGGCGTCCGCTTTTACAAGGCGTTCATGCAGATTACCCATTGTCTGGTGCAGTCCTTTTATTTCCTCGGCAAGTGCTGACAGTTCAGCTGAGCTGTCCATGCTGCCGATAAGCTCATTGAGTTCGGCACCAGTCCAGATACTCTTCCACTTTTCCAGTACTGCACTCCTGGCCCCAGCGATGACATTCCCGACGGCGTAACGTGATTCATTGGTTATTACCGCGGTATCCGAGCCGCCTCCCTGACGATAAAAAGCAGTAATCCTGTCCAGATGCCGCATTTCTGTTTGTCTTGATGCCTGCAACCAGAAATCCCAGTCCTCGTAGATGTCCAGCGATTCGTCAAATCGACAGCCTGTGGTCAAGAGGATTCTGGAAAAAAGCACTGCATGAATTGGAATGTAGTTATCCCGCCGCAGCAAAACGACATCATAGGGCTGGTCAAAAATCTCTTCGGTTGGTTTGCCGGCGAGAGTTACTTTTCTTACACTACTATAGGCAGCTTTTATGCTCCTGTTTGCTTTAAGCAGATCCAGAAGATTTGCAATATGATCCGGCGCGATCCAGTCATCGTCATCCAGAAACATCAAGTAGTCGCCACGCGCATGGTCCAACCCGGTATTGGCTGCCGCAGCGCGCCCCAGTGGTTTTTCGGGCGTGACTACCCTGATCTGGTCGCCATAGTCACGATAATAGTCCCGATAAAGGTCTGCGGAAATTCCGCGCGCGAGACTGTCAACCAGGATTATTTCAATCGGCTTGTAGGTCTGTACCCTGACGGATTGCAATGCCTCTGCCAACTGAGGGCGATTGATAGACCGGCAAATAATTGAAACCAGCGGGGCGGTTTGTGGCTGTGCATTTTTGTCGGAGTTTTTCATTTTGGGAGGGGCGACCGCACGACGGGATCGGTCAGGCAATCATTTGTGCCGGTCCAGTTCGCGACCAAGCACTGCACCGACAACATCACCGATGAAATCAAGAAACAGGGTGTCGAGGTTGAGATTGAAATAATCCTCTTCCCGATTGCCCAGCGCGATCAAGCCAAGGACTTCCCCTTGATGCGTTACCGGACATAACGCGGTAGAACTGATTTTTGCATCTGCGGTAGAGAACAGACTGTTGATCTGGCCCTGTTTGAGACCTCCGCAATGGGTTCGCTTCAGCCGGAATACATCCTGATAATCCTGTTTGAGTTTCTCGACTGGTTCAGAGCGAATATTGTCAGCCAGCTGCAAACCGCTTCGTTGTGCCAGCAAGAACTCACAGGCATCAATATTTTCCAGTTGGTTGAGTCGATCCTGGGCAATCTGGACGATTTCATTCGCATCCCTGGCGCGTAGCAGGGCAAGCACCAGATCCCGGGTAGTCTCAAACAACAGATCATTATTGCGTGCATTGTCCAAAAGGTTATTGAGTTTTACCCTTGCATCCATGCCGCGGTTACGAAGAATGCTTATCTGCCTTTCGACCAGGGAAATTGCACTACCGCTTGCATGGGGAAGATGCAGTTCCGCCAACAGTTCTTGATGAGCAATAAAGAAATCCGGATGGGTATGCAGATAAGCGGCGACCTGCTCAGCGCTGATTTCAGCGGCCGGATTCGCATCTGCTTGTGCTGCTGTTTTATTCTCGTCTATCACATTGGTCACATTGTTCGCATTGCTCATATTTGAATCATCCCCTCAAATACGGTTGTGGCCGGTCCCCGCATCAGGACCGGGGAGTTTTTGCCCGGCCATTTCACTGTCAATTCGCCGCCACGCAGGCTGATCTGCACGGTATCATTTAATCGTCCGAGCACGCAACCAGCCACCATCGCAGCACAGGCGCCGGTACCACAGGCAAGCGTTTCACCGGCGCCACGTTCATAGACACGCAATTTGACATGTCCCGCGTCGATGATTTGCATAAACCCTACATTCACGCCCTGGGGAAAATCCGGATGACTGCCAAGCGCAGTACCAATCTCAACGACATCGGCATTGTCGACGTCCTCAACCAGAAGGACGGCATGCGGATTGCCCATCGACAGTGCGACAAACTCGACCTGCAGTGATCCTGACGCGAGAGAAATCATTCTCTTGTGTACAGTTGCCTGCTCATTGCTGCGAAACGGTATCTGTTCGAGAGCGAATCTGGGCACACCCATATCTACGATCACGCTGTTGTCCGGCTCAATTTTCAATTCCAGCTTGTTATTGATCGTGCCTACTGTAAGCGGATTTTTCCTGCTGAGTCCCTTGTCGCGCACATAGAGTGCAAAACATCTCGCACCGTTGCCACAGTGTTCTACCTCGTTGCCGTCTGCATTATAGATTCGGTAGTCGAAATCAACGTCGCTGCTTGTGGGTGGCATTATCAACAACAGCTGATCGAAACCGATGCCAAAGTGCCGGTCTGCCAACTGGCGGATCAGATCCGGACCCAGGCTTGCCTTGTGATTGACCAGGTCGATCACCATGAAGTCATTGCCCAGGCCGTGCATTTTCGTAAAAGGTAATTGCATATTTCAGTTTTCGACTGTCAGGTTTGGTTCCGGCGCAAGCGGGATTATTTATTCCGGCAGACAACTTTCCAGTTGCAGCTGCTGTTCCAGGGATTCGCGTTGACGAACCAGATGCATTCGAGGTCCGTCCACCAACACTTCTGCCGCCCGGTTTCGGCTGTTGTAATTGGAGCTCATTACAAACCCATAGGATCCGGCGGACATGACTGCCAGCAGGTCATCCGGCAGTATTGCAAGTGATCGTTCCTTGCCCAGAAAATCGGCCGATTCGCAAACCGGACCCACAACATCGTAAAGCTGCGACTCGGCGCTGCCGCGCCGCACCGGAATAATGTTTTGCCATGCACCATACAGAGCCGGTCTGATCAGATCGTTCATGCCGGCATCAACAATGGCAAAGTTCTTGTGCGGAGTATGCTTCAGATATTCGACGCGGGTCAGCAGGATTCCGGCGTTGGCGGTGATGGATCTGCCGGGTTCCAGCATCAATTTCAATTTGCGGCGGCCGAGTTTTTTCAGAACCGCGCTGATCAGTTGCTGCGGCGCGGGGGGTTGTTCATCACGATAACAAACGCCGAGACCACCGCCGATATCGAAGTGTTCGAGAACAATGCCGGCTGTTTGCAACCGGTCCACCAGGGTCAGCATTTTATCAATGGCATCCATGTACGGACCCAGTTCGGTCAGCTGCGAACCAATATGGCAGTCGATGCCAATCAGTTTGATCTGCGGCATTTCGGCGGCGCGCAGATAGAGCTCAAAGGCCTGGCCGCTGTCGATGCCGAATTTATTTTCTTTCAAGCCGGTAGAGATATACGGGTGGGTTCCCGCATCCACGTCCGGATTAACGCGCAGCGAGACCGGCGCGACTTTCTGCAAGCGTTCTGCCACCATACAGATTCGCTCAAGTTCTGCTTCCGATTCGATATTGAAACAGGCTATTCCGGCCAGCAGGGCTTTTTCAATTTCTGCTGTGCTCTTGCCTACGCCGGAAAAGATCGTCTTTGCTGCGCTACCGCCGGCCCTGAGAACCCGTTCCAGTTCGCCGCCGGAGACAATGTCAAAACCGGCGCCGGCACGCGCCAGCACATCAAGAACCGCCAGGTTTGAGTTGGACTTGACGGCGTAGCAAATCAGATGCGAATGTCCTGCAAGTACCCGCTGATAGGAGCGCAGTTCATTCTCAATCCCCGCTCTTGAGTACACATAGGTCGGTGTGCCGAACTCTGCAGCAATTTTGCTCAGCGGGACCTGTTCAGCAAACAGTTCATCTTGCCGGTAATCGAATAGCGTCATGGCTAATGTCTCGTGCAGGTGACGGTAAATTCAAATTTGAATTGCACGGGCTTCAGGAAAGCCGAAGATTCACAAGCAGTTCAGGCTGGATTGGTTCGAGGGATACCTGCTCCGGTCTTCGCAGCGGACCTTTCTGGCCACAACTGGTCAAAACCAATATACAAAGGAAGAAAGACAGGATTCTGACTGGTTTGTTCATAAAGTGGGGGCTCGACCCGGGACTTGTGCGGGGAGGATTATAACCCTGCCTTGGTGAGAGTGTCTCGCCTTGACTCTCACCTTGACTCTTGTCTTGACTCTTGCCTTGACTCTCGTCTTGAAAAAGCGGGGAGGGGCTAATATATTAGCCCGTCTCCAAACCCGGGCAATCAAACATGATCGAGATTAATCATCTAACCAAGAAGTTCAATCAGTTTACTGCCGTGGATGACCTGACCTTCACCGTGAGAGAAGGTGAAGTACTTGGCTTTCTGGGTCCCAATGGTGCCGGCAAATCCACGACCATGAAGGTCATTACCGGTTTTCTGGCGCCTACCTCCGGTACGGTCAAGATCGACGGTTTTGATATTACCCAGAGTGCCATCGAGGCCAAATCCCTGATCGGTTACCTGCCTGAGGGAGCGCCGAGCTACGGCGACATGACGACCCTGGAGTTCCTCAATTTTATCGCCCAGGTGCGTGGTTACCGCAATGAACAGATCGCCGAGAGGGTCAATCGGGTGATCGAACAGGTTGAACTTGGCAAGGTGCGCCATCAGACTATTGAAACCCTGTCCAAGGGGTTCAAGCGCCGTGTGGGCCTGGCCCAGGCCATCATGCACGATCCCAAAGTGCTTATTCTGGACGAGCCGACCGACGGTCTGGATCCTAACCAGAAACACCATGTGCGAGCCCTGATCAGGAATCTCGCACGCGAAAAAATTGTCATCATCTCAACCCATATCCTCGAAGAGGTAACGTCAGTCTGTACGCGCGCCATTATCATTGCCAATGGGCGTATAGTGGTCGACGGTACACCTGCCGAGCTGGAATCCAGATCCAGATATCACCAGGCTGTCAGCATTCGCCTGACCAGCAGATATGATCTTGTCGCTGATCTTGCCAATCGACCTGAGATTGCTGCAGTGGAACAGGATGAGCAGGATGAGTTGAGTTTTACCATTCTCTCGCGCGACGGGAAGCCGATTTTCGCGGCGGTTTCGGAACTGGCTCAGACCCGGCACTGGCCGGTTTCGGAGTTCCATGTAAACCGTGGAGAGCTGGAAGATGTGTTCAGAACTGTAACCCAGTCTGTGCAATAGGAAGACGCCATGGCAAATCTGCAGATTATTTTCAAACGCGAACTGGCCAGCTATTTCGCGACGCCCCTGGCCTATATTTTTATCGTGATCTTTCTCATCATGAACGGGATCTTCACCTTTGACCTTGGTGGCTTCTATCAGCGTGGACAGGCAGATCTGTTGCCGTTCTTCAGTTTTCACCCGTGGTTGTATCTGTTCATGGTACCGGCCGTTGCGATGGGACTGTGGGCTGATGAGCGCAAGACCGGTACCATAGAACTATTGCTTACCTTGCCGGTCAAGCTATCCGAAGCTGTGCTGGGTAAATTTCTTGCAGCCTGGGGACTAACCGGGATCGCACTTCTGCTTACCTTTCCCATTTGGCTGACAGTCAATTATCTCGGTGAACCAGACAATGGTGTGATATTTGCCGCTTACCTTGGCAGCTGGTTCATGGCTGGCGGTTTTCTGGCAATCGGTTCCTGCATGTCTGCCTCCACGAGGAATCCGGTTATCGCTTTCATACTGACAGTGAGCATCTGTTTTCTGTTTGTAGTCATGGGATCGCCGATTGTGCTCAACGCATTTCCAGGCTGGATGCCGCAGTTTCTTATCGATGCATTTGCTGCCATGGGTTTTCTGACTCATTTTGATTCCATCAGCAAAGGCGTACTGGACATCCGGGATTTTCTGTTTTTCGCCGTTTTCATTTTTTCATGGCTGCTGGCCAGTGGCATAGTCATAGAAATGAAGAAGGGCAATTGAGGCAGTATTTCACCAACCCAATAATGATCAGCCAATGCGAGTTTGACGAGTAGAATCAATGAACAGCAAATCTCTCTTTTCATCAGCTGGACTTTTGTCAATTGCAGTATTTCTTTTGCTGTCGGTTGCGATTATCAGCTTGATCCCCTCCCTTCGCATCGATTTGACGGAAGACAGACTTTATTCTTTGTCGGACGGTACCAGGAATATCCTGTCAAACTTGAACCGGCCCATCGAGATGATCTTCTTTTATTCTGATGAGGCGACTGCCGACGTTCCCCAGATAAGAAGTTATGCCGTCAGGGTCCAGGAGCTAATGCGCGAAATGTCAATTGCCAGCAATGGCAACCTGAGATTTTCAGTAGTGGACCCCGAACCATTCTCGGAAGAGGAAGATCTGGCAACCCGGTTCGGCATCCAGGCGGTGCCGATTTCCCAGGGCGGGGAAGGTGTTTATTTTGGACTGGTGGTAGCAGAAGTGGTGGAACAGGATGAAACCGGTATGGCCCCTCGCATATCAGAAACCATGGGTCTCATTCGCCCTGATCAGGAGGAGTTTCTCGAGTATGAGTTCATGAAACTGGTAACCAGGGTGGAGAATCCGGATCGTCAAATCGTTGGCATTCTCACCGATCTGGATATGGATGGCGGTTTCAATCCGGCTTTCGGCCAGGCGACCCCACCCTGGACAATCATGGACGTGGTGCGGCAGTTGTACGAAACCCGGCGCATCGATATGACTACAGGTGAAATCGATCAGGAAATCGACATATTGATGATCGTGCACCCGGTCGAGCTTTCGGAAAAAATGCTCTATGCAGTGGATCAGCACGTGCTCCGTCATGGCAAGGCGATGGTTTTCCTTGATCCCAATGCCGACAGCCTGATTCAGGCATCAGAGTTCGGTGTCACCATTCCGGCAGGTGTGGATTCGGATTTGCCAACACTGCTGTCAGCCTGGGGAGTGAGTTATGACAGCAGCCAGGTACTGACTGACAGTGAGCTTGCCCTGCGTGTCGTGTTTGGTCAGGGTCAGCGACCGGTGCCGCACCTTGGCATGCTGGGTATTCAAAGCGCCGGACTGACTTTCAACGATGTGATTACCAGCAGACTGGAATCCGTCAACGCCTCGTCCACTGGTGTCATCAGTCCCATGGAAGGTGCCACTACACGGTTTGAGCCACTGATCCAGAGCAGCAGCAACGCGATGTTGATGGACGCCGGTCTGATGCAGAATGTAACTGACCCTTCGATATTGTTTGATGAGTTCGAGTCCGCCGATCAGCGATATGTTATTGCCGCCAGAGTCAGCGGCATGATCAGCACTGCTTTCCCCGATGGACCACCGCTGGAGGACTCTGCTGTTGAAGAAGAAGTTGCTGAAGCAGTCGGAAATACGGACGCAGCTACCGATACAGTCCAGACACCAGCGATAGATGCTGAACCTGTACCTGAGCATTTGACCACCTCTAATGCTGAGGTAAACCTGATTATTGTTGCGGACACGGATTTGTTGAGCGATCGAATGTGGGTACAGGTCGCTCAATTCCTCGGTCAGCGTATTCCGCAGCCGTTTGCGAACAACGGCGATTTTGTGGTGAACGCTCTGGATAATTTGAGCGGTAGCGCTGACCTGGTCAGTATTCGCAGCCGTGGGCGCTATTCAAGACCTTTTACCCGGGTATTGGATCTGCAGCGTCAGGCCGATGACCAATTGCGCATGGAAGAGACGGCATTGCTGGAATCGCTGGCAGCAACTGAAGAGCGTCTCAATGAACTGAGTCGTGATGAGAACGATCAGCTGATTCCGACAATTACGCCGGAAGTGCAGCAGGAAATTGATCGGGTCAATGAAGAAATACTTGCCACCCGAGGTCAGCTGCGGGACGTGCAGCATCAGCTCAACGAGGACATCGAACAGCTCGGGTCGAGGCTTAAAGCCATCAACACCGGTCTGGTCCCGCTGCTGCTGACGATCCTGATGTTGACGATGGGTTACCTGCGTACACAGCGACGCCGCCAGTCGGCGTGATCCGCGATTACGAGACGTACTTGTAGTCCGGAGGCTGTTTCGGCAGGGTCACGGTGATGATCGTCCCGGCGCCGAGCTGACTGCTGACTCTCATGGAGCCGCCGTGTGCTTCCGCGATCAGCCGGCACAGATACAATCCAAGGCCAAAGCCACCGGTATTTCGCTGTCTGGCACTGTCGGCCCGGTAGAACGGCTCAGTCAGTTTGGCCAGATGATGGTCGGCAATGCCTTCACCATGATCAACAACCTCGATCGTGGAAACGCCAATACTGTAACTCAGCGTAACCTCGATAGGTTTGTTTTCTCCGTGACGAATGGCGTTGTTCAGCAGGTTCGTCATTAACAGACGCACGCGCAACCGGTCCAGTACGACTTCCTCGTCCTGTTCCAGTCCGGTGAATTTAAAGCCGCCAGCGTAATCATTGTAGGACTCGGTTACTGATGCAAGGAATGCGGAAATATCGACTGTTTCCGCCACCAGAACGGAATGCTTGTTGTTGAGCCTTTCGGCTTCCAGCAAATCGGAGATCAATAAATCAATCTCGTTCAGATCGTCATTGAGATTCTGTTTGCCGGATCCGTCTTCCATGAATTCCAGTTGCAGTTTTGCGCGGGTTATCGGCGTTCGCAACTCATGACTGATGGCCAGCAGCAGCTGACGTTTTGCCTCAAGCATGGACTGCAATGAGTCGGCCATATGGTTGACGCTGTTGGTCAGCTCACCAAGCTCATCCTGGCGATCGGTACTGACGCGAAAACCGAGATCGCCGCGCTGGATACGTTCAGCCCCTTCTTTCAGTTCACGCACCGGATCGAGCAGATTGTTCACCATAAGATAGTTCAGGAACAGCACTCCCGCCGCCAATGCCAGACCGATATACAAGCCGACATAGTTGTATTCGGTGGACTGCAAAGATCGCTGGTGCATGAAATATTCGTAATTATCGCGATTCACGACAATGACATCTTCATTGTTGATTGTTCTGATCTCAGCATCCTGGGACAAGGCACGGCTGTATTGGGAATTTTCCACATACAGTCTGAAGTTATTGTCAGAGCGCCAGTCCATCAGCGGGTCTTTGATACCGATGGTCCAGTCAAGCTCCTGCGCCAGCAGAGAAGCAACTTCCAGATTTGGTGGTGTGCCGATCTCGTCAATAATGGATTCCAGATTGCGAACCAGAAAATTGGGCATGGCCACAATACGATTGCTGTTAATCTGGTTCAGCTGATTGAGGGAAATCCAGATGATGGCAAAGATAACCACTACCGTGACGCTGAAGATCAGCAGCAGGCGGGAAAAAAGTGAACGTTTTACCTGGTAAACCAGGGGGATCATTTACTCGCTCCAACAAAAGTATAGCCGCGCCCCCACACTGTCTTGATAAACCGCGGTGTTTTTGAAGTGTCTTTCAATTTGTGGCGCAGACGACTTACCAGTGTATCCACGGCCCTGGAAAACAATTCAGCATCAATTCCGCGCAGCCGATTCATCAGCTCATCGCGCGTGAAGGTTTTGTTCGGATGCTGCATGAACAACAGCAGAAGTTCGTATTCCATGGTGGTCAGTTCAAGCAATTCGCCATCGAGGCTTGCTTCCCTGCGTGTCACATCCAGCTCCAGACCGTTGATAGGTTTGACTTCTCTTCCTGAATTGGCGTCGTCGGAAGTGCGCCGCAGGATATTGTGAATCCTGGCCACCAGCTCCCTGGGTTCAAACGGCTTGGGCAGATAATCATCAGCACCCAATTCCAGGCCGACAATCCGGTCAGTGACTTCGCCGTGGGCAGTCAGCATCAAAATGGGGAGCTGACCGTAAATCGAAGACTTGGCGCGAATCTCCCGGCACACTTCGAATCCGTCTTTCTCCGGCAGCATCACATCCAGAATCAACAGATCCGGCTTGATCCTTTTGAGCATTTCGAATCCGCGCGACGGAGTAAGCGCTACGCTGACGGACATTTCGTGACGTTCAAGATACTGTGTCAGGAGCTGACCCAGTTTCTCGTCGTCATCTATGATCAGTATCTGTTTCATATGGGCACCTTGAAAAGCTTTGGCAATAGTACGAATTCGACCTGCCGAAATCAATTAGCCGGAGAAGGCCAATCGTGTACCATAGCGCCCGACCCGGACTGCTCCGACAGTCGGGCGATGCATAAAGATGACCGGTATTTTCACGCATGATATCCCTGAGTAATGCAGTACTGATTCGTGGTCCGCAGACCCTGCTCGACCACACCAATCTGGTGATACAACGCGGTCACAAGATAGGCATCATAGGTCGAAATGGCAGTGGCAAGTCCAGTCTGTTTGCCTGCTTGCGCGGGGAATTGCCGCTTGAAGAGGGTGAGCTGCAACTTCCCGAAAAGCTGCGGATCGCGAGCATGCGGCAGGAGATTCTCGATACGCAGCGTAAGGCGCTGGAATTTGTCATTGATGGTGACAATGCCTATCGTGAGCTGGAGCGACAGCTGAGCGATGCCGAGTCAAACCACGATGATGCAGCCATCGCCCGAATCCACAGTGAACTGGACGCGCTGGACGCCTATTCCGTGACTACCCGTGCCCGGCAACTGTTGTCTGGCCTTGGTTTTGGAGTTGAACAGTTCGAGCTTCCGGTTTCAGCTTTCTCCGGCGGCTGGCGTATCCGGCTCAATCTTGCTGCCGCGCTGATGTGCCCTTCCGATCTACTCATGCTGGATGAACCGACTAACCATCTTGATCTGGAGGCTACGCTTTGGCTGGAAGGATGGCTCGCACGCTATCAGGGAACATTGCTGATTATTTCCCATGACCGGGATTTTCTGGACCGGGTTATCGACGGGGTGGTGAGTTTTGAAAATCACCGGCTGGTTTATTACCGCGGCAATTTCAGCGCCTACGAAGTCCAGCGCGCAGAACGACTTGCGCTGCAACAAGCCATGTACGAGAAGCAACAACGACGCCGGGCGGAAATCGAGGACTTTGTCAGACGGTTCCGCTACAAGGCAACCAAGGCTAGGCAGGCGCAGAGTCGCTTGAAGGTATTGAAGCGGATGGAGGAGATAGCTGCCGCGCACGTGGATTCCCCATTTCATTTCCGCTTTCCACAGCCGCTGCAACAGCCGGAGTTCCTGCTCACGCTCGACAAACTCGCGATCGGATTCGACCGGGTACTGGTGAGCGATATAAATCTCAGTGTGCGATCGACCACGCGCATCGGCTTGCTCGGTGTCAACGGTTGCGGAAAATCAACATTACTCAAGGTGCTGGGCGGCATGCTCTTGCCTCTGGGCGGAGAAATAAACCGCGCACGCGGCTTGCGAGTTGGCTATTTTGCCCAGCATCAGGTGGATGTACTTAACCTGCAGACCAGCCCGTTGGCCCAATTACAGCTGTTGCGACCGCAACAGCGAGAACAGGATATTCGCGATTATCTTGGTGGATTTGACTTCCAGGGAAACCGGGTGCTGGAACCGGTAATCAATTTCTCCGGCGGGGAGAAGGCGCGCCTGGCTCTGGCCATCGTCTGTTGGCAACAGCCTAACCTTCTGTTGATGGATGAACCGACCAACCATCTTGATCTAGAAATGCGGCATGCCTTGACGGTCGCCTTGCAGGAGTTTTCCGGGGCCGTGATAATTGTGTCTCACGACCGCCATCTCCTGAACAATACAGTGGATGAGTTTTATCTGATTAGAGACGGTAAGTGCAAACTTTTCGACGGTGATCTTTCCGACTATGAAAAAATGCTGCTGACAGCCGTGAATGTCGCCGAAATGCCCAGGCAGGCTGACGTTGCGGACACACGCCCGGAGGACAAAAAACAACGACGGCAACAGGCAGCGGTAAAGCGTGAACAGCTGGCGCCACAAAGACGGAAACTGCAGCAACTGGAAAAGATGCTCACGGATCTTGGGCGTGAAGTTGCACAGATCAACGACCTGCTTGCAGACGGGGATCTTTACGAGGCAGGCAGAAAAATCGAGTTGAACCGATTGTTGCAGCGTCAGGGCGAGGTGATTCGTCAACTGGCCCAGACTGAAGAAAGCTGGCTGCAGGCCAGCGAGGAACTGGAACAATTACTGCAGGACAGTCGCTGACCCGGTGCCCCGATCCCGGATTTGCAGGCCTTGGGCGGATACGCATTGAACTTTCTGTAGCGGCAAGCTTGAATTCCGCTGGAATGCGCATACTTTATGAATCTTGAGGTTGAGCTGCAAGCACCCGTCTTTACCAGCCTGGAGTAATCACTTTATGAACAGGATCAAGAGTGTCGTGTTGTCGCTGCTGTCGTTGCTGTCGCTGCTTGGCGCGCCGGAACAGGGATTACTGGCACAGGACTATGCGCTGTTCAAGACCAACGATGAAGAAAACAATATCGAGGTTTTCAAGCATGCCAGCCCTTCAGTGGTGTTTATTACCAATTCGCGACTGATACGTTCATTCTATTCACCCAATCCGGAAGAAGTGCCACAGGGCAGCGGTTCCGGCTTCATCTGGAATGAAGACGGCTTTGTGGTAACCAATTTCCATGTAGTGCAGCAGGCAAACCGGGTGACCGTCACCCTGCAGGATGGGAGTACCTATGATGCCGTTGCAGTGGGCGTGGAGCCGGACAAGGACCTGGCAGTACTGAAGATAGAAGCGCCGCGGGAAAAGCTGGTTCCTGTCACCTTGGGCGACTCGTCGTTGCTGGAAGTGGGTCGCAAAGTGATTGCCATCGGCAATCCCTTTGGTCTGGATACGACCATGACAGTTGGAGTGGTAAGCGCACTGGGGCGGGAAATTGATTCGGTCAGCCGGCGCAAGATTCGCGATGTAATCCAGACCGACGCGGCGATCAATCCGGGAAACTCCGGCGGCCCGCTGCTGAATTCCCTGGGTCAGCTGATAGGTGTCAACACCGCTATCTACAGCCCCAGCGGCGCCAGCTCAGGAATTGGTTTCGCGATACCGGTGAATACGGTCAAAAAGATTGTGCCGGAATTGATTGCCTATGGTCGGGTGCAGACGCCGGTAATGGGAGTCAGTCTGTTCTCACAATCGCAGGCAGATTATCTGCGCATGAGTTCCGGCATCGAAGGTGTCATGGTGGGCGACGTTCTTGAGGGCAGCAGTCTGGCACAGCAGGGCATGCGCGGACTGACTCGCAATCGCTATGGATGGGTGCTGGGCGATGTGATCGTGGAAATCGACGGAGTCGAGGTTCGCAACGAGGATGACCTGGTTTCGGTGCTGGAAAACCACAAGGCTGGAGAGACAGTGGAGTTGATCACCCGGCGTGAGAACGATACTTTACGTTATAACGTGGAACTTATGGCACCGTCGTCACAGTAAGGCTGTCAGCCCGGGTCTCCAATCCAGAGTCAGTTGTTCACAGGTTCCCTAGTTTGCATCCTGACGCCGGGCCAGTTCCCGACGTCGCTTTTTGATCGCTTCCAATACCTGTTTCGGTGCAGTTCCACCCACGTGACAACGGGACTTCACTGAACCTTCCAGGCTCAGGCGTACAAATACGTCCTCTCGGATAGCTTCCGAAAACTGTTGCAGTTCGTGCAGCTCCAGCTCGGCAAGATCTTTCCCTTTGCGGATCGCATAGGCAACGGATTTGCCGACGATTTCATGCGCATCGCGAAACGCTACTCCCTGATTGACAAGATAATCAGCCAGGTCGGTGGCTGTCGCATACCCGCGTGATGCCGACTGGTACATCTTGTCCGGCTTTGGGCTGATCGCCGGCACCATATCAATGTATGCCTGCAGACAATCCTTGACCGTGTCTATCAAGTCAAACAACGGTTCTTTATCCTCCTGGTTATCCTTGTTATAAGCCAGAGGCTGTGACTTCATAAGCGTCAGCAAGGCGACCAGATGACCATAGACTCTGCCGGTTTTGCCGCGTACCAGTTCCGGCACGTCCGGGTTCTTTTTCTGCGGCATGATGGAAGAGCCGGTGCAGAACCTGTCCGGAAGTTCGATAAAATCGAATTGACCAGAAGCCCATAACACAAGCTCCTCGGAGAATCGGGACAGGTGTGTCATCAGCAGGCTGGCAAACGCGGCCAGTTCGATGGCGAAGTCCCGGTCACTTACAGAATCAAGCGAATTCTGTGTTGGTCCATCGAAACCCAGCAGCTCCGCAACGAGCTCCCTGTCGATGGGATAGGAAGTGCCGGCCAGAGCGGCCGCCCCCAGTGGTGATTGATTGAGCCGCTTGCGACAGTCCTGCAGTCGGCCATAATCCCTGTGCAACATTTCAAACCAGGCCATCAGATGATGTCCAAACGTAACCGGCTGTGCGGTTTGCAGATGAGTAAATCCGGGCATAATGGTTCCGGTATACTGCTCTGCCAGATTCAGCAATGCCTGCTGCAGGGCGGTAATACGCTTTGCAATCGCGTCAATCTCATCGCGAACATACAGTCTGATGTCGGTTGCCACCTGATCATTGCGTGATCTTCCGGTGTGGAGTTTCTTGCCTGCAACACCGATACGCTCGGTCAACACGGATTCGATATTCATGTGCACATCTTCCAGGGCAATTGACCAGGGAAACTTGCCGCTATGAATTTCCCCGCGAATGGTCTCCAGACCCTTAACAATACTGTCTGTTTCCTTCCTGGTCAGGATGCCAACCTTGTGCAGCATGCTGGCATGGGCAATAGAACCGTTGATATCCTGATTTGCCATGCGTTGGTCAAAAGTTACCGAGGCGGTAAACCTTTCCACAAAAGCGTCGGTCGGTTCAGCGAATCTGCCGCTCCAGGGTTTGGAAGAAGGCTTCTTTCTTTTCATGATCGGTTCTGCACATTGGTGGTTTAACTGGCCCGCGATTATAGCAATATTATTCGGACAATCATCGGGATTCCCGTAAAATGCCTACTGGCAAATCCAAACGAGCAGACCAACAGCCATGCCACACCGCCGGTTAAGAATAGCAACCCGTCAAAGCCCCCTCGCCATGTGGCAGGCCAATTTCGTCAAACAGTCTCTCGAACAGGCGCATCCGGACCTGATTGTGGAGCTACTCGCGATGACCACCAAGGGCGACAGGATCCTCGATGCTCCCCTGGCCAGGGTTGGCGGCAAAGGTTTGTTTGTCAAGGAACTGGAGCAGGCAATGCTGGCGGGAGAAGCAGATATTGCCGTGCACTCGATGAAGGATGTGCCGAGTGATTTTCCACCGGGTCTGGAGCTCGGAGTAATCTGTCACAGAGAAGATCCTTCCGACGCATTCGTCTCTAACCATTACAATTCCTTTGCCGAATTGCCCACAGGAGCACGTCTCGGTACTTCCAGTTTCCGTCGCCAGTGTCAGCTGCGTCATTTGCGGCCTGATCTCAAGATCGTGGACCTGCGGGGCAACGTCGGAACCCGGTTGGGAAAACTCGACCATGGAGAGTTCGATGCCATCATCCTTGCCAGTGCCGGATTGATTCGTCTGCAAGCGTCTTCACGTATCACACAGCGCCTGTCGTTCAGCGATTGTCTGCCGGCGGTGGGACAGGGAGCCGTGGGAATTGAATATCGAAGTAGTGATCAGCAGGTCCAGGGATTGATTGCCTGTATGCATCATGTCGATACCGCCGACCGGGTCAGGGCGGAGCGGGCACTGAATGCCCGTCTCGCCGGTGGGTGTCAGGTTCCGGTCGCAGCGTTTGCTGAATTGACCAATGACCGGCTGCTACTGCGTGGTCGCGTCGGTGAAATAGACGGGTCAGTTCTGTTACACGCCGAACAGCAAGGTCCGAGAAGCGAACCGGAAGAACTGGGCCGGCGTGTTGCGGAACAATTGCTGGATCAGGGTGCAGACCGGATTCTCGCGGCACTGCGAAGTTGAATACCAAGGCAAAGTGTTATGTCGCTTGAAGGGATCAATGTCCTTGTTACCAGGCCTGCCGGACAGGCCGAAGTACTGGCTGATGCGATTTGCCGTGCCGGCGGCAAGGCAGTGTTATGTCCGTTGATGTCAATTGAACCGGTCGCTGAGCCGGAGTCGGTTAAACAGATTGCAGATCGCATTGCCCGTCTGGATCAGTATCAGCTCGCCATATTCGTCAGCTCCAATGCAGCGCGCCTTGCACTCCCATGGATAAATCAATTCTGGCCGGTACTGCCTCCGGGTCTTGTATTTTTGGCGATTGGACCAGCCACGGCGGCCGAGCTTGATTCGTTGCAGTGTGAAATCCAGACTGCAAACGGTGGAGTCAGTAGTGAAGATCTGCTGCGTCTGCCTTTGCTGCTGGAAGTTGCCGGCCGGAAAATCGTAATCTTTCGCGGGGTCGGAGGTCGGGAATTGCTGGCGGATACCCTGCGGCAACGGGGAGCAATAGTTGACTACATTGAACTTTATCATCGTATGGCACCGCTGCTCCCACCACAAACAATCCAGAATCTGATACTGGAGGAAGACATAAATGTGATCGTCGTGACCAGCGGTCAGATATTGGAGGAATTACAACGGCAGCTTGGCTCAATAGCGGACAGTAACAATAGCTTTTGGGGTCTGATACCATTGCTGGTACCGTCAGCAAGGGTGGCGCAACAGGCAATAGCGGCAGGATTCACCCGGGTAATCAATGTCAACAGTGCTGAAGACACGGCGATAGTGGCAAGCCTTGCGTCGCTGGCCAGTCATCGGCAGCAAAGACCTTAAGGCTGACCAACCGCGGGAAAATATCAAGCAAATATCAAGCAAGGGTAACAGCGTGGCTGAACAGCCGGAAACACCCAAG
>JBBDXV010000113.1:0-5642 GCA_040902165.1 Pseudohongiellaceae bacterium | reverse complement strand
CAAGCAAATATCAAGCAAGGGTAACAGCGTGGCTGAACAGCCGGAAACACCCAAGGTTCTGGACGAGCTTTCCAGGAGCAACTCAGCCAGACCCGTGGGCAGGACAGAGCGACAAAAACGCACGGCGCTGCGGCGCATTGCCATCATTCTTGTTTTCATTTCACCCTTTCTGCTGGTAATTGTATTTCTCGCCTGGCAGCAATGGAGTCTTCGCAGCGAAATGCGCAGGCTTGCTGATGCGAACGCTGCACTCAATTCAGAGATCAGTTCAGATACCAGTCGCATGCAGCAGCTTGAAGCCTTGTTGCGTGAACAATCAACACCGCCACCCGGCAATGAAATTGAAATAAGCCAGTTACAGGCCACATTCAACAGTGAAATTGAACGGCTTAATGTGACCATTGACGAGTTGCGGGACCAGCTTGCACAGGCGCAAGCCGATGCCGGCACTTATCACGGAATGGCAGAGGTAGAGTATCTGGTACGCACGGCAAACCAGCGACTGCAGATTGAAAAAGATGTGCCAACCGCCGTTTTATTGCTGCAGTCGGCAGATGAAATATTGGCCGGCATGACAGATGGCAGTGGATTTTCAATACGCGAAGCGGTTAGCCGGGAACTGGCGTTGCTGGAAAGTATCGAGGTGGTCAATACAGAAGAATTGTATTTGCGTATTTCCGGCACCATAGCCCGAATTGAGTCCTTACCCCAGGACCGCCTGGTACTACCGGATTTCCAGGATCGACTGGACAGTGCCGCGGCATCGATTCAGTCAACACCTGCTGGCAGCGGGTTTGTGAATGCCGGTCTGGAGTTTCTCGGATCCATTTTTATCTGGCGCCATTGGGACCAGACAGCGGATCTGAGAATTCATCCTGAGCAACAGTTGTATCTCAAACAAAGTTTGACCTTGATGATGGAGCAGGCGCAGCTGGCGGCATTGCGACGTCAATCGGTTGTATATCAGACGAGTCTTCAACAATGTCTGGCGCAATTGCAAAACCTGTCGGCACCGGATCAAGGTCAAATCGGTTCTCTTGTCACCGAAATACAACAACTCATCGCTGTAGATCTTGAACCGGAAATTCCGGATGTTGCAACTTTGCTGGACCTTGTTCGTCAGCCCGGTTCCATCTCGACCCGATAACCTTACAACCTGAACATTCTTAAAGGTGCCGCTTACAGATCATGGTCCGAATTTTCGTTTACAGTATGCTCGCCGTAATTCTGGCATTGGCAGCCACCTGGTTCCTTGATCTGACCACTGATCCTGGGTATCTGCTGATTGCCTGGCGCAACTACACATTTGAAACCAGTCTGTTTGCCCTGGTCGTGTTGTTGATAGTTGTCTATGCGTTATGGAGATTGCTGGTTCTCGCTTTTGGCTGGTTGAATCCGTTTCATCTCACGTCCATTGGCAGGCGTCTCCGTGCCAGACGTGATTCACGCAGCAAAACTGTGGAAGGGTTGATGCACTTTGCCCGTAGCAACTGGCAGTCTGCCTATAACCAGCTTTTGCTGGGATCAAGAGACAAGGACGCCTCGGTGATCAATTTTCTTGCCGCCGCCTATGCAGCCTGTGAGATGCAACGCCGGGACCTTTGGCTGGACAGCCTGGATCAGGCATTGCGGCACCATCCTGACGCTGCCTCCACTGTCAATACCGTCAAGGCCGGCCTGTTGTTGAAAACCAATCAACTGGATCAATGTGTTGCGGTATTGGAACAGCTGCGAAAAACCTCGCTCAACGACAAGCATCTGCTTGGCATGCTCAGGGATGTCTATGTTCGGCTTGAAGACTGGGACAAGTTGCGAGAATTGTTGCCGTCCCTGATCAAGAATCAGGTGGTCAACCCGGCAGAACAGGAACAGATTGAAAAAACGTTGTTCGTTGCTGAATTACAGCAGATGACGGAGACAATCAAGCGCGATATCAGATCACCCGAGAAGAGTCTCAACGAGTTTCGAAAGCATTGGAAAAAATTGCCGCACCGGTTTCATGAGGATGAGAAGCTCGTTGTTCATGTTGTCAGACTCCTGTTGTCTGCCGGTGCGAAATCCGATGCCGCACGAATTGTTGAATCCCATCTTGGACGGATATGGAGCAAGGAACTGATAGAGATGTATGGTGCTACTGACTTTGGCGAAAACCCTCAGCAGTTGGTACATGGAGAAATCTGGTTACGCGAGCGTCCCAGGGATGCCAAACTGTTGTTGGCACTGGGTAGAATTTGTATGCGAAACAGGTTGTGGGGCAGGGCTCGCGACTACTTCGAGGCCAGTCTGAGATCAGAACCTTCGCCTGATGCCTATGGAGAGCTGAGCCGACTTACTGCGGCATTGGGAGATACCGGCGTCAGCAACAAGCATTTCAGTCGCTATATTGAATTAACCGGAAAATCCCTGCCCTTGTTGCCGCTGCCCACCAGCGCAAGCAGAAATGAATAATGCGGGCAACATTGGGGATACTGGTCCGGGACAGAACTATCCCTTGCGATGATCAGGAGTTTTTCCCGTACCGTGAACAGTAGCGGAAGTTCTCTAGATCATCAGTGAAATCAGGAATTGAATATATCCAGCTCGTCCCACATGGCGTCGATGCGCTGCTTGACTTCGGTGCTCATGCTGATGGGTTTGCCCCAGTTGCGACTGGTTTCTGCTTCCCACTTGGCCGTGGCATCAATACCCATCTTGGAGCCCAGCCCGGAAACCGGTGAGGCAAAATCCAGATAGTCTATCGGCGTATTGTCGACCATCATCGTGTCCCTGAGCGGATCGACCCTTGTGGTCAAAGCCCATATGACATCGTTCCAGCATCTGGCATTGACATCATCATCGGTAACGATAATGAACTTGGTGTACATGAATTGTCGCAGGAATGACCACACTCCCATCATGATGCGACGCGCGTGTCCTGGATACTGCTTGCGGATGGTGACTACGGCGAGGCGATAGGAGCAGCCCTCAGGGGGTAAATAGAAGTCGGTAATTTCCGGGAACTGTTTCTGCAACAGTGGAATGAACACCTCGTTGAGTGCCAGCCCCAGCATTGAGGGTTCGTCCGGCGGTCTTCCCGTGTAAGTGCTGTGATAAATCGGATTCCGCCGATGAGTAATGGTTTTTACCGTAAAGACAGGAAAACGTTCCACTTCATTGTAGTAACCGGTATGGTCTCCGTAGGGTCCTTCCTCGGCTACATCGCCCGGCTCGATGACACCCTCGAAGACAAACTCGGCACTGGCCGGTACTTCGAGACTGTTGCCAAGCGATTTCACGACCTCGGTTTTTTCACCGCGCAACAATCCGGCAAATGCATACTCAGACAGGGTATCCGGTATCGGGGTAACGGTTGCCAATAGGGTGGCCGGATCAGCGCCGATGGCAATCGAAACCGGAAACGGCTGTCCAGGATGCGCCTGTTGCCAGTCTCTGAAGTCCTGTGCTCCGCCACGATGCGAGAGCCAGCGCATGATCAGACGGTTGCGACCGATCACCTGCATTCGATAAATACCCAGGTTCTGTCTTTCCTGATTGGGTCCCCGGGTGATTACCAGCGGCCAGGTAACCAATGGCGCAACATCACCGGGCCAGCAGGTCTGTATTGGCAATATCCCCAGATCCACATCCTGCTCCTGAATGACGAATTCCTGACAAGGCGCGGATTTTCGAATGATTGGCCTGATGTTAAGGGCCTGCTTGTAGCTGGGAAGATTTTCCCATAGATCTTTCCAGCCTTTGGGCGGCGACGGTTCCTTAAGAAATGCAAGCAATTTGCCGACGTCGCGCAAATCAGAAATGTCTTTCTGACCCATGGCCAGGGCGACGCGGCGGGTGCTGCCAAACAGATTGGCTAACAGAGGAATCTTGTTACGCGGATTTTCAAACAGCAGGGCCGGACCGTTACTTCGCAGAGTGCGGTCGCTGATTTCGGTTATTTCAAGATAGGGATCTACTTCCCGGGTGATGCGTTTCAGTTCACCGCTTTTTTCCAGCAGGTCAATAAACTCGCGGAGGTCTTTGAATGCCATCGGTGTAAACACGTAGGGAACGGTTTGGGAATTCTGAATCTACTTCCTTTTCATCGCGTTGAAAAACTCATCATTGGTTTTGGTGTCTTTCAACTTGTCGAGGATGAACTCTGTAGCCTGTACGTCCTCCATGGAACTCAACAGCTTGCGCAGAATCCACATACGGGACAATTCTTCTTCAGTCGTCAGCAGATCTTCGCGACGGGTACCGGATCGACGCACACTGATGGCCGGGTACACCCGCTTCTCGGCGATCTTTCGGTCAAGGTGCAATTCCATATTGCCGGTTCCCTTGAATTCCTCGTAAATCACTTCATCCATCTTTGAGCCAGTTTCGATCAGGGCAGTGGCAATGATGGTAAGGCTGCCACCCTCTTCGAGATTGCGGGCAGCGCCAAAAAAGCGCTTGGGGCGTTCCAGTGCATGGGCATCAACGCCGCCGGTCAGTACTTTGCCGGAAGACGGAACAATCGTGTTATATGCACGCGCCAGCCGGGTAATAGAGTCCAGCAGAATCACAACATCTTCCTTGTGTTCGACCAGACGCTTGGCTTTTTCAATTACCATTTCTGCAACTTGCACGTGGCGTGACGGGGGTTCATCGAAAGTACTGGCTACCACTTCGCCACGTACCGAGCGTTGCATCTCGGTAACTTCTTCCGGCCGTTCATCGATCAACAGTACGATCAATCGGCACTCCGGATTATTGCGTGTTATCGATTGCGCCAGTTTCTGCAGGATAAGTGTCTTGCCGGCTTTGGGAGGGGAAACGATCAGACCGCGCTGACCCTTTCCAATCGGCGCAACGAGATCGATTACCCTGGCACTCAGGTCTTCAGTACTGCCATTGCCCATTTCCAGCTTGAGGCGCTTATTCGGAAACAGCGGCGTCAGGTTTTCAAACAGAATCTTGTTCTTGGAACTTTCCGGCGTGCTGAAGTTGATTTCTCCAATCTTCAACAGGGCGAAATAACGCTCGCCGTCTTTCGGGGGTCTTATCTTTCCGGAAATGGTGTCGCCGGTACGCAGATTGAATCGTCTGATTTGACTGGGTGACACATAGATGTCGTCGGGTCCAGCCAGATACGATGAGTCTGCCGAACGCAGAAATCCGAAGCCATCCGCCAGAATTTCCAGTACGCCGTCACCGTAGATATCTTCGCCGTTCTTCGCATGCTTCTTGAGAATGACAAAAATGATGTCCTGCTTTCGCGTTCTGGACACGTTTTCCAGGCCCATTTCATGGGCGGTATTGAGTAATTCTGCGATTGGTTTTTGCTTGAGTTCGGTTAAATTCATGTGTCAGGTACTATCCTGTCATTGAGGAAATATTGGGAAGGGTTTGTGGATGGCTCAGTTGTCGGCCAAAGGCCGGTAGTTTTTCGGCGGTTGTTGGATTGTTAATAGTCGGTATCGGTAATCTTTTGAAACACTCAACTAAGATTTATTGATCTGCTGGTAGATCAGGCAATTTTGGCAGAGAAGGGGTTCAGTCGCGGCTTCTTGGGAACAGGCGGAAAATGCGCTTTTGTTCTGATCTGATTAATTTACACTTTGCTGGGGAAGCTGACTGCGACCGGCCTTAATTTGACGTTGCCCTCACTATAGTTCGGC
>JBBDXV010000112.1:4290-6924 GCA_040902165.1 Pseudohongiellaceae bacterium | reverse complement strand
CGTTACCGCCAGTCACGCGGTTATGGTTACCGGCATATTCGTCAGGACCTGCAGCGGCGGGGCATTGCGCAGGAATTAATTGCCCGCTATCTGTCACCGGATGATGAACGCTGGGAAATGATCCTTGATGAACTGGTAATGAAACGTTGTCTTAGCGTGGTCAAAATTGCGGCAGGAGGCGACTTCCACCAGCGACTCGTACGTTTTCTGCAAGGGCGCGGCTTCCACGACAGTGAAATAAACCGGGCCCTGGCTGGACTGCTGATGCAGGCCTAGCCGATTTACCCGGCGCATTCAGGTATACTCCCCAGCCATGTTTCGCACCCCCGGCTGCAAGAATCAATTCTGTTCCCGATCAGGCCTCCTGTTCGGACTCCTCTTTGCATTTGTGTCGGCAAGTGCCAATGCAAACGGTTTTCTGGATGGCAGTCTGGCCAGCGGCTGGGAAGACAATATTACGCGCGGGTTTTCCGGCAGCGATCAACATAACAGCCCCTTCCTCGGAGTTTCACTGAGCGGCGGCAAGCTCTATCAACTGAGAACCAATACCTCGCTGGTGCTGGCCGGCTCGGCGTCCTATCACACGTTCTCCAGTGTGCAGGGACTCAATCGCTTCAATCTCACTGCCGACGTTTCGCTACAACAGAAATTTGGTCTCGGGCCCTATAGTCCGCGTCTCAGTCTCGGCGCCTCAATCGGGCGTGATGAGCTCAAAGGCGGTGAGCGTGATCGCTACCTGTACGCTGTCGAACTTGGCTTCTCAAAACGATTGAATCAAAGCTGGAATGTCAACTTTGGTGCCTCCCGGGAAACCAGTCGTGGTTTCAACGAAAGAGACGTGAATTTCAGCAGCCTGCCCAATGCGACCGGCGCAACACGCCCGACCGATCCGATGGACTATTACAATAATATTTTCTTCGGCAGTCTGGATTATGAGTTCGCCAGTGGCTGGCTGCTGACCGGCAGCCATCAAACGATAGATGGTTATATCGTGCCTTCTGCGGTCCCGCCGGTGGCAAGTCTGTTTAAACATGCCAAGGCCCTGGCGATTGATCCGGCCTTCAGCCGCCTGCAGGTGCTATATCTGTTAAAGAGTCGCAGCAGTGTCTGGGGGACCAATCTCAGTGTGCCGCTGGGCGCCGATTCGGCAGTGGATTTTGCTTATAGCTGGCAGGATATCGACGCAGACCATGTCGGCAGCTATCAGAATTTCCAGTTTTCAATCAACCTGATACATCGATTCTAGGAAGCCCTGATGCCCACGCGCCGCCTCGCCTCTGTCCTCCTGCTGCTTTGCTGCGCCACTGCGAGCCAGGCGGAAACCCTGCGGCTAACCGTGACCGACAGTGAGACCGGTCAATCACTGGAGAACGCGGTTGTCGAACTCATTTCCGCTGCGGCCGCGGTCACTCCACAGCAAGCGGTCCTGGATCAGATCGACAAGGAATTCGTGCCGCCGGTGACGGTAATACCGCAGGGCAGCCGGGTGAACTTTCCCAACAGCGATGACATCCTGCACCACGTCTATTCTTTTTCTGCTGCCAAGACCTTTGATATTCCACTCTATGGTCAGGGCACCAACTCAAGCTATGAAGAAGTTTTTGAAACCGCCGGCGTGGTCGAGATCGGCTGCAATATCCACGACTGGATGCTGGCCTATATCTATGTCGCCGAGTCCGCGCTTGCCGGCACGACAGATGCGACCGGCATGGTGGATCTGACTGGCCTGACACCGGGATCGCATCAACTGAAAATCTGGCATCCACGCATGCCGGGAACTGCGGGCCTGACGCAAACAATCCAGATTCAGACGGGCGCCACCACTGAGTTATCGCTGGCAGTGGAGTTGGGCCGGGATCGTCGTATCAGAAGAGCACCGTCCACAACGCGTAATCGTTATCGCTGAACCCGATTGCCTGCAGGTCTGCACGGACAGCCATAAACAGACAAGCGCATGGATAGCCATAAACAGGACAGCTATAAAAATTACTGTGAGCTTGGCCGCGACCACGCAAGACAGCAAAAACAATAACAGGTGAGCATGCCCGGCGCTTTTACATTCCTTGATTTTCTGAGATTTCGCCGCTTCCGCACCCGGCTGATTGTCTTCCTGCTGGCGCTGCTGTTGCCGGTGCTGGGCGGCATCTATTATTACGTCAACCAGAATAATCGCAATTACACCGACGAGACTATCAACCGCTATCTGGAATCCGGTGCCGAAGTATTTGATTTCACCCGTCAGCAACAGTCCCAGACCCTGCTGGCTATTCTCGCCAGCCTGACCTGGGATTTCGGCTTTCGTACGGCCTTCGGTACCCGCGATCCGGCTACCCTGTTTGATGCCAGCCTGAATGTGCTGGACCGTTCACTCGGCAGTGTGGAGATGCTGATGATCACGGATCTGGACGGCACGGTGATGATCGATACGAGTCTGCAGGGATTCGATCGGCTGCAGGGTCAATGGCAGAGACTGCTGGAAAATGCTGCAGCCGACGAAGAGGGCATTGCCGAGACCATCGTCATCATCGAGCGGATTCCCTATCAGATCATCGCGGTACCGCTGTATCTGCCGAGACAGGTCGCCTGGATCATCGGCGGCTTTACCCTGGATCAGGCAGTGCTGGAGGAAGTAAA
>JBBDXV010000112.1:0-4190 GCA_040902165.1 Pseudohongiellaceae bacterium | reverse complement strand
AATATTGAAAACGAACAGCGCTTCCGGCGCCTGCTGGCAGAGTTTTATCTGGTGATCTTGCTGATCAGTGTGGTCGCAGTCGCGCTGCTGGCCCGTTCGGTCACGAATCCCCTGTCCAAGCTCGCCTATCTGGTCAGGAAAATCGAACAGGGCAACTATGGTGCGACGGTGCGTATTCAGGCAAGGGATGAACTCGGACAGCTGGCGGACTCGGTCAACAGCATGGCCATTGGCCTCGCCGAAAAAGAAAAAGTCCGCGACCTGCTCGGCAAGGTTGTGTCAAAGCAGATCGCTGAGGAACTGATTCGCAATCCGGTTGAACTCGGCGGAGAGGAAAGAGTCGTCACGATGATGTTTGTCGATATCAAAGGCTTCACGACTTTTTGTGAAGGCCGGGCGCCACAGGAAGTCATCACCGTACTCAACAGTTACTTAAGCCGGATTACCAATATCGTCGAAGACAATCAGGGGGTGGTCGACAAGTTCAACGGTGATGCCGTGATGGCCTTGTTCGGTGCGCCTGTCAGTCATGTCGATGACACGAGTCATGCGATGGCTGCGGCACTGGAAATCCGTAAAGGCGTACTCCAGCTTGCCGCCGAAAGCCTGCCGGGTGTGCCGGTGATGGAAGCCTGTATCGGTGTGCATACCGGGCTGGTGGTCGCCGGTAATCTTGGCTCTATCAGCCGCCTGAACTATTCGGTTATCGGTGATGCGGTGAATCTGGCCTCGCGGCTGGAAAGCCTGACCCGGTTTTACTCGGTAAGCTGTATCGTCAGCGAAGCCACAAGTCGGGCGGCGCCAGGGTTTATTTATCAGGAGCTGGACCTGGTGCGAGTAGTCGGGAAAAAAGAACCGATTCGTATCTACGAACTGATTGGAAAGCAGGGAGAAGTCGACGACCGAACCATGCTCGATCTGAATGAGTTCAGCATATTCCTCGATCATTATCGCCGGCGCGAATGGGGCGAGGCGGAGCAACTGCTGCAAGGCTTTGCCGGCAATCCTCGCCTCAGCGGACTTTATCGACTGTATCAAGATAGAATAGCCAATTTTAAAATCAGCCCGCCCGCCGCCGATTGGCGGGGCGTGTATACCTTCGACAAGAAGTAACCAGGGATTCTCACTTTTAACCTTTAACCAACAGCGAAAACTTTCAATCAGGAACCAGTATGAAGTTGATCAAACCCTTCGCGGGACTCAGACCGCGACGAGAACTGGCCGCCAAGGTCGCGGCCCATCCCTATGATGTGGTCAATCGCGAAGAGGCGACCGCGATGGCTGCCGGCAATCCCATCAGTTTTTTCCACATCAATAAACCGGAGATCGATCTGCCGCTGTCAGTCGATCCGCATGATCAACAGGTCTATGACCGCGGGGCAGAGAATCTGCAGCGCTTTATTGCCGAAGGCACGATGCTGCGCGACGGCGAAGAAAAGCTGTATGTGTATAAACAGGTCATGGGCAAACACCAGCAGGTCGGCCTGGTCGCGGTCGCTTCGATTGACGCTTACGAAAAGGGGCTGATCAAGAAGCACGAATTTACCCGGCCGGAAAAGGAAGATGATCGGGTCTATCACATGGACACGCTGGGAGCGCAAGTCGGTCCGGTATTTCTCACTTACCGCGCGCGACCGGAGATCGACAGGCTGATTGCACAGGTCACCGCCACCGCACCGGAATATGATTTTGTCGCGCCCGATGGCACCCAACATGTGTTCTGGGTAGTGGACGACCTCGGGCTTGCGGCGGATATCGAGACGGCCTTCGATCAGGTAACTTGCCTGTATGTCGCGGACGGCCATCACCGTTCTGCCGCGGCAGCCCGGGTAAAACACATGCGCGCGAAATGCAACCCGGCACACAGTGGTGAGGAATCCTATAACTGGTTTCTGGTGGTGGTGTTTCCGGATAATCAAATGCAGATTCTGGACTACAACCGCCTGGTCAAGGATTTGAACGGCAGGGACGTCGAAGACTATATGGAAGAACTGGAAGACCGGTTCGCGATCACACCCGTTAACAGTCGTGATGCCGCGCGTCCGAAACACGCGCATCAATTCGGCATGTATCTTCAGGACAACTGGTATTTGCTGGATATTCCGGCCGGCAACGTCAATGAATCAGATCCGGTCAAGAGTCTGGATGTCAGTATTCTGCAGGACCGTTTGCTGGAACCATTGCTCGGTATCAAGGACCAACGTCTCGATACCCGCATTGATTTCGTTGGTGGCATTCGTGGTCTGCAGGAACTGGAGAAGCGGGTTGACTCAGGACAATGGCAATTGGCGATCGTGCTTTATCCGACGTCGATCGCCAGTCTGATGTCGATTGCGGATGCCGGAGAGGTAATGCCGCCCAAGTCCACCTGGTTTGAGCCGAAACTCAAAAGCGGGCTGGTCGTGCACGTGCTGGACTAGCAGCAGGATTCGGCCGACTTTGGCTCGTCGGCAGCCGGCGGAACCGGTGCTGGTTTGGCCGGGCGAGACAGCAACTTCGCACGAAACTGCATGCGTAACTCCACATAATGGCAATAAGCCGTGGCAGCATTACGCAGGGTAGAGGCGACAAGTTTCATTTCTGTACTCAACATTTTAAAAAGCATAATTTAAAAAAAATACGTCATTTCAGGTGGCGGACCCGGCGTTGATCTGGATTTCTCAATCAACGCAGAGTCATTTCTTACCTGTATATACGAACCAGACAGGAAAAAGTTTACAAATTAATTGCAACAGTCTGTGATCTGACTGTTTTGTGCGACAACCAGAAGCGCGTGTATAGGCAGCTTTGGCCTCAAGTGACACCTGAGTAGATCCCGTGAACGCTGCCGTTCAAGTCGGATTGGCAGCGTTCACGGGTGTCATCTGGCTAAGCAGCTTGAATGCTGCGGTTTAAGAAGCTGCCTTGGCGGCGTCCGCGAGTGTCACCAAACGAAAGGCCTTGAATGCTGCCGTTCAAGCTGCCTTGGCGGCGTCCACGTCAATCAGTCGACGGTTTGCCGTCTGAATCTGGATTGTGCGCGGCTTCATGGCTTCCGGAATTTCCTTCACCAGATCCACATGCAGCAAGCCGTTTTCCAGACGCGCATTGGTGACCTTGATATGGTCAGCGAGCTGGAAGCGTCGCTCGAAGTTGCGTGCGGCGATGCCCTGGTACAGGTAATTGTGTTCCACCTTGTCGTCGGCCTTGGTGGCTTTGACGGTCAGGGTGTTCTTTTCCACCTGAATTTCCAGTTCATCCTGCACGAATCCGGCAACTGCCATGCTGATGCGATACTGATCTTCGCCTACCGTTTCGATGTTATAGGGTGGATAGGCAGGGGTGTTCTGTTCGCGCTGATTCACGGCATCCAGCAGGGATGACAGGTGATCAAAGCCGACGGTGTTGCGGTATAACGGGGAAAAATCAAACGTTCTCATGTTCATATCCTCATAGTTGAAAGCAATACGATTTGGGTTTGTTCGGCTCACCATAACAGTCGAGCCATGAGTCGCCTCGAATGAGCGCCGACTCACCATCTTAAATTAGGGCGCAGCTCGATTTTTCAATAGCCCCATTTCACCAGGCGCGTTTCAGTAGGGTCGGAGGTGAGTTTCAGTAGGGTCGGAGGTGGGGTCGGAGGTGGGTGAAACTTTCAGATCTTGGCGGGCGAGCGCGTCGGTAGTTCCTCCTGCGCGGCCTTCGGCCTGATTTGCGCCGGAGAAACTACCGACACGCTTCCCTTGAGGATTCTGGTCCGCGAACCTTTAGGATTCTGGATTGCTTACCTTGAGGATTGTGGTCCGCTTGTCTTGGGGATTCTGGTCGGTTTAGCTGTCGATCCTGAATTGAATTTCACGCGCGATTCCAGGGGTTGGGAATTTGGTTTTTGTCCGGGCCACATGCGTCCAGGTAATCAGCGCTGAGCGAGAATATCCAACTGTTTCAACCGGTTAGATGACAAACAAATCCATAAATTCGTTGACCGGTGTGGTTTCCAGCCGCTTCTGGTCCTTGCACAACGCCAGGATCGCAGCGGCGCGTTTTGATGGAAAGCGGGTCGCGAGGTTGGTCTTGAATTTGGCTTCGAGCAGCGGAATGCCTTCCTTGCGACGGCGTCGATGGCCTACCGGGTACTCGATCTCGATCTTCTTCGTGCAGCTGCCGTCCTTGAAGTACACCTGCAGCGAATTGGCGATTGAGCGTTTCCC
>JBBDXV010000111.1:0-1098 GCA_040902165.1 Pseudohongiellaceae bacterium | reverse complement strand
CGCTTCACCAGGTCCTGCATTTGCGCCAGGCGTTCGGCTCCGGCACAGGGCAAGACGAACTCAAGCTGTGGTCGTTTTTCCAGGCAACGGCGGGCAGTACGGAGAAAAACCGGTCCAAGTCGTTTCAGTTCACCCCCACGACTGCCGGGCATGAGGGCGATGACCGTTGAATGCGGGTCGATGCCGAGCCGCGCGCGGGTGCTGACTTGCCGGTCTTCAAATCCTATCTGGTCAGCAAGTGGATGACCGACAAATTCAACGCTGATACCGTGGGTTTCATAAATTGATTTTTCAAACGGAAACAGGACCAGCATCAGGTCTACCGCGCGTTTGATACGATGTATCCGCTTCTCCCGGTAAGCCCAGACACTGGGGCTGACGTAATGTACGGTACGGATACCGGATTTACGCAGGCTCTCTTCGATGCGGAGATTGAATCCAGGCGAATCAATACCGATAAAAACATCGGGAGGATCAGCGCGGTAATGCTCGCGCATGAACTTTTCCATGCGCAGCAATTCAGGCAGGCGCGCCAGCGGTTCAACGAAGCCCATCACCGAGAGTCTTTCCATGGGGAAAAAACTGTGGAAACCGGCGGCAAGCATTGCCTCACCGCCGATGCCTTCAAAGCTGACCTGGGGATGTTGTTGGCGAATGGCGCTTATCAGGGCGGCACCGAGATTATCACCGGACTTCTCACCAGCGATAATACCGATCCGCAGTGCCTTGATCATAAACGGATGGCTCCAAAGATACCGGGTCGGCTACTTGATCAACGATGAATGCCTTTCTCCGAGGCTTCCAGCGAATCCACCAGAACCTGCAATTCCCTGCAGGATTCCACCTGGTCTTTCAGTTGTTGAATGGCTTCCTGAAGACTGCAGCCGCGCAAGAAGATAATTTTGTAGGCGTTGCGTATGGCCGCTATTGATTCCTTGCTGAATCCGCGTCGTTCCAGCCCGATGGCGTTGATACTGCGTACCGCCGCCGGAGACCCGCTGACAATCATGTAGGCCGGTACATCATTGGTAATATGGGTCATGCCGCCTACCATGGCATGGGCACCAATCTTCACAAACTGATTGACCCCGACCAGTC
>JBBDXV010000110.1:0-6931 GCA_040902165.1 Pseudohongiellaceae bacterium | reverse complement strand
TACCGCATCAATGCCGAGAAATTCGTAGGTCGCGACTTCGCCAAGGTCGGATAGCCCGGTAAGCAACAGCGCGCCCGGGATTGAGGCGATAACAGCCGGAATGCCGAATCTGAACGTAACCCGCCAGTGGATATCACGCCATAAAGTGCCCAGCTTGAAGAGATTGTTGAACAGGTGGACGAAGGCGGTCAGCGCGACTGCGGTGGCAACCGGAAAGAACGCTGCAGCGACCGGCATCAGGAGCGTGCTGAGGCCGAAACCTGAGTACAGGGTAAGTAGCGAAGCGAAGAAGGAAGCGACAACAATGACGAATATCATAAAGCAAACCTGTCAATCAGCACGTCTGACAAGACTTCTGTCTATCAATAGAACCATGCTTCACGTCCATAGGGTGTGTTGCTCATGACTGGGCCGTCGCGTCATCGCTTTACTTTCCTTCTATCAACTCAGAAAACAGCTCGATGATCCTCGGTTTGGTTTGCTGTAGTGCCCTGCGCCCCTTGGCAGTGGCTTTGTAGTAGCGGCGCATAACCCTTCCTTCCCGGTGCTCCCGGGTGATCAGGTAGCCGCGCTCTTCCAGCCGGTGCAGCATCGGATAAAGTGTGCCGGGGCCGATTTTGTAACCATGATGCTTCAGCTCGTCCAGCATTTCCTGGCCGTAGATTTCTCCTTCCGCGGCATGATGCAGAATATGCAGGGGAATCAGGCCGCTCAGGAGGAAATTGTTGGTCATGGCGGAAACCTCGTTCGATCACGGAAAACTGCCTGTATCCCTGAAAATCGGAGTATCGTTCAGAAACGGCATGTTCTCTGCAATGTGACAGGCCATGCAAGTTCCTCTTTGCGTCATAAACGCCTGCCGGCTGGCCTGGGCATCCTTGCTGCTCAAGGCCGCATTGAGAAGTGCCCAGCTGTTGTCCAGAAACATGGCTTCAGCATTTGGGGTCCTGTTTGGACGTTTCATCAGGGCGACATTGAGAACATCACGCAGCTTGCCCCAGTGATACGCTCCCAGCTCCCAGTTTTCGTCGATGATCGCACGGTAAGTCTGTTGATAGCGAAACCCTATCTGCCACATTTGTTCGTAAGTGCCACCGGCATAAATCTGAATACGGCGAAAACGCTCAGTATCGTCTTTTGCGTCCAGCAGCCAGTTCGCGCCGGGAGGATTAGTCTGTCCTTCTTCGAGACCCCGGATACCTTTTGGCAGCCGCGATTGAGTCTGCGCCTGGGCAAGAGACCCGAATAGGAATGTGATAATAAATAATAAAACCATGAGTGTGCGCATGAGGCGGCTCCTGTAATCAGCCATTGGTTCTCAGGAGAAGCTGACGGACTTTTCCCGCTTTCCTGGTTTCTGTATCAAGATCCATCAAAATGCCAGGATGAAGTGGGCGAACAGTATCGAAATACGATATTGAATGTCAAGTTTGCCCCGGAAGTGACAAGGAATCGCTTTTCGAACAGAGATGAGGATAGTAGGCGTAGCGTCACGGGATTGTAATCTTCAGCGGTTGGTGTTCCCGCAATGCCCAGGGTTATCAGGGAATCAATTGGAAAAGGGCAGTCCGAGAGCCCCGGATAATTCCGGGGGGAGCCGGTTGTCTGTATCGACAGCAATGTCTCTGTTGTCTGGCCCAAACAGATGTGTATAGTAGTCCGGGTCGTTTCGCCTTCCAAACTTTGAGGGCGGACAGATTCCTTAAAACAAGAACCTTATTCTCATGCTGCGCCGCCCATTCCAGATCGCAATCATCCCACTGCTGTGCACCGCTTTGCTTTTTTCCTGCAGCGAACCGGCAGCAGTTGGCACGGCCATTCGTAATGTCACAATCATTGATGCCATGCAGGGAGTGCGTACTGCACAAACCGTGCTGTTCGACGCTGACCGCATCCTGGCTGTGCAGGATGCCAGACTCCCAGTCGATGCGGCCGAAGTCATCGACGGTACCGGCAAATACCTGATTCCTGGACTGTGGGACTTCCATGTACACCTGACCTATGACGAGCGCCTGACGGTGGCCATGCCGGCCTTGTTTCTGCACTGGGGAATTACCAGTGTGCGGGATACCGGCGGGCTGATGGATGAGATTCTGCCGGTGGTGGAAGCAATGCGTGCCACAGGCAGCATTGCACCGCGGGTCTTTTTCGCCGGACCACTACTCGATGGTGATGATGTGGTCTATAACGGAGTGGGGCGCCCCGAGATCGGGATTGCCGTTCCCACGCCGGAGGCGGCTGCACGCATCGTGACTGAGTTGCAAAATCAGGGTGTCGATTTTATCAAGATCTATGAAATGGTACGCCCGGAGGTTTTTGCTGCATTGGTCGCGGCCGCCGAGGCGGCAGGGCTGCCGATCGATTCCCATGTCCCCCTGGCATTACGTGCCCGCACGGCGGGGCCGCAGGTCGATTCCATAGAACACCTGCGCAATCTTGAAATGGATTGCGCTGTCAATGCAGAATCGCTGCTTGCTGAGCGACTGCAAGTTTTGCAGAATCCAGCTGGCGTTCCCGGTGCGGATTTGCGAGCGTCCTTGCACTCGTTGCAAAGACTACCCGCGGTGATTGCTTACGATGAAACCGAATGCGATGCGGTCATTGCCGCCATGGCAGATACGGTAATGGTGCCAACACTACGACTCAATTCCATCAATCTGGTACCGCCCTGGGAACGCGCTGACTGGAACGAGGCGTTGGCGCAATTGCCGGATGAAGTGCGTATGGAATTTGAATCCCAGAGTGCCAGTCGCCGGGCAGATGTACCAACAGATATCACTTTTGCGGAATGGAGTCTGTTTCTGACCGGACGCATGCTGGCTGCCGGAGTGCCCATCGGTGCCGGTACGGACACGCCGATCAATCTGTCGATTCCCGGATACAGCCTGCACGAAGAGCTGGAAATGTTGGTACGCGCCGGGCTGACACCGCTGCAGGCGATTGAATCAGCTACCCTGGTACCGGCGAAATATTTTTCCAGAGAGGCCGAGATGGGTTCGATCGAAGTGGGCAAAGTGGCCGACATGGTGTTGCTGAGCGCTGATCCGTTGGCTGACATCAGTAATGCCCGGCGCATTGAGCACGTGATAATAAAAGGGCAGGTATTGACCCGATAGAGTTCGTTGCCAGATTCCGGGTGGATATTTGTCGGCACTGAATTAGTTCTGCGCGGGGAGAATTCGAGACTGAAAACCGAAGGTGACACCAACTTGGACATAGACATTGCCGATGACGTCCGCAGTCTGCGGAACGTCATTTCCAAGCTGCCACTGTTTCGTGAACTAGCCGACGATTTGCTGGAAAGTATCGCCGAAGAAATTGAATGGTTTGCGTTGCCTGGCGGGACGACCCTGTTTGAGGCTGGCGAGGAAGCCGACGGTGTCTATTTCGTCATCACCGGATGTCTCGGTGCCTACGCGGTCGACGGTCAGGGCAGCAATCGTCTTCTGGGTCATATCGTAGCCGGCGAGCCGGTGGGTGAAATGGCGCTCATTTCGGGTAAGCCGCGCAATGCCACGGTGATCGCACTACGCGATTCGGAACTGGGGCGCTGGTCGAAACCGGCGTTCGAGAAACTGATGCAGACCCACCCCCGTGAGCTGTTGCATATCACCCGGTTAATCGTGCAGCGACTGGAAAATTCACAGCGCCTGCATGGGCGCACTTCTCGTGCTGCCTTGAAGACCTTCTCTGTGGTTCCCCACAGTGCGGATGTGGATACCGAAGCTTTTACCGAACAGCTGGTAGCCTGTCTGGGGCGCTATGGTCGTACCGCGCTGATTCGGAAAGTTTACGGCACGGAGTACACCAGTCACTGGTTCCATACCATTGAGCGCAACCACGCTTATGTGGTGTATGTCACTGACAGCCAGCCGACTGCATGGACTCGTTTGTGTCTGCGCCAATCGGACTCGGTATTGTTACTGGCAAATGCGGCTGCCGAGGCGCACCCCTGGCCGGCGCTGGCGAATAGTCGCCAGCCGGTCTGGCAGGATCGTCGCGTAGAACTTCTGTTGTTGAATTCGCAAGGCGTCCTGCCGGGCGCTGCAGCGCGCTGGCTGGCAATAACACCGGATATCCCCCATCATCACATCGGCAACGGGGCGGATATTTCGCGGTTGTCCCGCTTGATCACCGGTCGCGCACTCGGGCTTACCCTGTCCGGCGGTGGCGCGAGGGGTTTTGCCCATATCGGTGTGATGCGCGCATTGCTGGAAGCCGGCATTCCGATTGATACCGTGGGCGGCACCAGCATAGGCGCCATCATTGCCGGCGGTATCGCCGCCGGTTGGGATTATCAGGCAATGGTATTTCACATGAAGCGCTCCTTCGTGACCACCAACCCCCTTGATGATTACACTTTTCCTCTGGTATCCCTGGTTGCCGGCCGCAAGGTCAGTCGACTGCTGCGCCAGGAATTTTCCGATGTACAGATCGAAGATCTGTATTTGCCGTATTTCTGTGTATCCGCCAACCTGACCAGTGGCCAATGTGAAGTGCATCGCCGCGGTGAACTGTGGCGCGGACTGCGCGCCTCGGTAGCCATCCCTGGTGTTTTGCCGCCGGTGTTCAGCAAGGGTCAGGTGCTGGTCGATGGTGCCACCATCAACAATCTGCCGGTGGATATCATGCGGCAACAGGGACGTGGCCTGGTGATTGGTGTCGACCTGGGCGGACAGCAGGTGTTTACTGCCGATGCCGATGAGGGTGACGGTCCGCCGTTCTGGAAGTTTCTGCGCACCGTGACCGGGCGCGAGAAGCACATCAATATTTTTCAGGTTCTGCTGCGTGCCGGGATGATCAACAGTACTACCAATACCGCAACCGTCCGTGAGCACAGTGATATTTTGCTGCAACCCTCTTTGGCCAATGTGGATTTGCTCAACTGGCAGGCTTTCGATACGGCGGTAGAGGCGGGCTATCGTCATACCATGGAAAGACTGGAATCCATCAAGGCGATGTTGAAGGACTGATTGTCTGTGAATGCCAATCATCATATAGTCCGCATTATCCCGAAAAAGGTAAGCTTTATGAAAACCGGAATATCTGTATTGCTGGCGACGGTTGTGGTTCTTAACCTGATCAATTCAAGCAGCGCGCTGGCACAGACCAAAATCCCCTATGGCCCGGATCCGATGCAATACGGGGAGCTGACACTGCCAGCCGGGGACGGACCGTTTCCGGTCGTCATGTTTCTGCATGCAGGATGCTGGCGCTCTAGCGAAGGAATGATTAATGCGTATCGCGCGATGGCCAAGGCCGTCACGGAACATGGCATCGCTGCCTGGAATCTGCAGTACCGCGGGGCAACCAGTCCCGGGGGCGGATGGCCGGGTACGTGGCTGGATATCGCCAACGGCTTTGATGCGCTGGAGTCTATCGCGCAGAGCTACCCAATCGATTTGCAACAGGCGGTCGTCGTGGGTCATTCCTCAGGCGGACACTTCGGTGCCTGGCTGGCCATGCGATCCAGGTTGCCGCCCGACAGCGCAATTCATGTGACGCCGAAAGTGAACCCCATGGCGCTGGTGATGGCGGATGCCTATATCAATCCGCTGGTGATTGACTCCATCGGCGATACCGGCGAGATCTATTGCGGCGAACCGCTGCTGGAGAAACTGGTCGGCGGTCCGGTAGAGAAGAACATCAACAACTTTCTGCAGATTTCTCCGTTGGAATGGCTGCCCTGGGGTATCCCCCAGGAATACATCGTGAGCAGTTACCGCTACCCGGTTTCGCTGCCGCGAGTATTGGCCCAGGGCAAAACCTCATGGCGCACACTGCCGGATTATCCGGCGTTGGCGGTATTGGCCGGCGACGAGATCAATGTGCGGGTCATCAGCAATGAGGAGCACGGTGACTTTGTGCGGGAAGGATCGCGCAGTTACCATGCGACGATCTCGGCAGTACTACGATTGTTGGGGAAGGCAACCGAGTAATAGCGCGGGAAAAACCGGTGAAATAAAAGCAGCGAATCGCCGACCGGGTGGCGGCGAGATACAGTTTATCGCTCTATCGCCAGCGCCACACCCTGACCGCCGCCGATGCACAGTGTCGCCAGACCTTTGTGCAGATCTCGTCGCTGCATTTCAAACAACAGAGTCACCAGCACACGACAGCCGGAAGCCCCGATGGGATGGCCGAGCGCAATCGCGCCGCCGTTGACATTAACCCTGTCGGTATCCCAACCCAGTTCACGGTTCACCGCGATCGCCTGGGCCGCGAAGGCTTCGTTGGCCTCAATCAATTCCAGCGCATCGATTTTCCAGCCGGCACGTTGCAGGCACTTTTTGGTAGCCGTAACCGGGCCGATACCCATGATTGCCGGATCGACACCGGCACTGGCAGCGGCCTTGATGGTGGCAAGCGGTGTCAGTCCCAATGTCCTGGCTTTGTCGGCGCTACACAGGATGACCATCGCGGCACCGTCGTTAATGCCCGAGGCATTGCCGGCGGTGACTGTGCCATCGCTTTTGAATGCCGGACGCAGTTTGGCCAGTGCTTCCAAAGTGGTTTCCGGTCGCGGACCTTCATCCACCCTGAACACCAGATCCTCGCCTTTGCGTTGTGGAATGCGGATCGGAATGATTTCGTCGGTGAATTTGCCGTTGGATTGCGCGGCCGCCGCTTTTAGCTGAGAGGCGAGAGCAAACTGATCCTGCTGCGCACGGGTAATGGAAAATTTATGGGCCAGATTTTCCGCTGTGATGCCCATATGGATATTGTTAAAGGCATCCCACAGTCCGTCGACGATCATGGTATCTATGGCCTGCCAATGGCCCATTTTTTGTCCGCTACGCGAATTGGGTAACAGATGACCAGACTGACTCATGCTTTCCATGCCGCCGGCCACCACCAGTTCCGCGTCGCCCAACTGAATGCTCTGGGCTGCCAGTTGCACCGCTTTTAGTCCGGAACCACACACCTTGTT
>JBBDXV010000109.1:0-1099 GCA_040902165.1 Pseudohongiellaceae bacterium | reverse complement strand
CGCTTCACCAGGTCCTGCATTTGCGCCAGGCGTTCGGCTCCGGCACAGGGCAAGAGGAATTCAAGCTGTGGTCGTTGTTCCAGACAGCGGCGGGCGGTACGGAGAAAAACCGGCCCAAGGCGTTTCAGTTCACTCCCGCGACTGCCGGGCATAAGGGTGATGACCGTTGACAGAGGGTCGATCCCGAGCCGCGCGCGGGCGCTGGCTTGCCGGTCTTCAAATCCGATCTGGTCAGCAAGCGGATGCCCGACAAATTCAACGCCGATACCGTGGGTTTCATAAATCGATTTTTCAAACGGAAACAGGACCAGCATCAGGTCTACCGCGCGTTTGATGCGATGTATCCGCTTCTCGCGATAGGCCCAGACACTGGGACTGACGTAATGTACGGTACGGATACCGGATTTACGCAGGCTCTCCTCGATGCGGAGATTGAAACCAGGCGAATCAATACCGATAAAAACATCGGGAGGATCAGCGAGAAAATGCTCGCGCATGAACTTTTCCATGCGCAACAATTCAGGCAGGCGCGCCAGTGGTTCGACGAAGCCCATCACCGAGAGTCTTTCCATAGGGAAAAAGCTGTGAAACCCGGCGGCAAGCATCGCCTCACCGCCGATGCCTTCAAAGCTGACCTGGGGATGTTGTTGGCGAATGGCGCTTATCAGGGCGGCCCCGAGATTATCACCGGACTTCTCACCGGCGATAATACCGATCCGCAGTGCCTTGATCATAAACGGCTGGCTCCAAAAGATACCGGGTCGGCTACTTGATCAACGATGTATGCCTTTCTCCGAGGCGTCCAGCGAATCCACGAGAACCTGCAATTCCCTGCAGGATTCCACCTGGTCTTTCAGTTGTTGAATGGCGTCCTGCAGGCTGTGGCCGCGCAAGTAGATGATTTTGTAGGCGCTGCGAATGGCTGCTATTGAATCCTTGCTGAATCCGCGCCGTTCCAGTCCGATGGCGTTGATACTGCGAACCGCCGCCGGAGACCCGCTGATAATCATGTAGGCCGGTACATCATTGGTAATATGGGTCATCCCGCCTACCATGGCATGGGCACCAATCTTCACAAACTGATTGACCCCGACCAGTC
>JBBDXV010000108.1:0-1099 GCA_040902165.1 Pseudohongiellaceae bacterium | reverse complement strand
TACGTGCCGGCAGCAAGCATGATCCGGCCGATGCCACCGGCCTGGCGCACTATCTTGAGCACCTGCTGTTCAAGGGCAATCAGCGCATGGGGACGCTCGACTATGCCGCTGAGCAGCCCTACCTGGACCGGGTCACCGAGCTCTATGAAGAACATTTCAACACCGTAGATGAAACCCGACGCGCGGAAATCTACGCCGAGATCAATCGTCAGGCCCAACTGGCTGCACAGTGGGCCATACCCAATGAAATCGACAAGGTATACAACAGCATGGGCGCCAGTGGTTTAAACGCCCATACCTCGTATGAAGAAACCGTTTACAAAGTCGGACTGCCGTCGAATCGTCTTGCGCAATGGGCGGAAATCGAAGCAGACCGCTTCATTGATCCGGTGTTTCGCTTGTTTCATACCGAACTGGAAACCGTCTATGAGGAGTTGAACCGCAGCCTGGACAACGCCGATCGCATTATTCTTTATGCCACCGATGAACTGTTATACAAAAATCATCCTTACGGCCAGCAACCGACTATTGGACATCCCGAACACCTGAAGAATCCGTCACTCGTCTATATCCAGAACTACTATGACACCTATTATGTTCCCAACAATATGGCAATCTTTATCAGTGGCGACATCAATGTTGAAGAAACCATCGCCCTGATCAGCGAAAAATTTTCCCGCTGGGAACGCAAACCGGTGCCCACCGTCGGCCCCTGGGATGAAACGCCCCTGCAGGGTGCGGAACGGGCAACCGTGCAGTATCCGGGCGAAGAACAGGTTCAGCTGGCATTTCGTACTGTCGGCTACGGTCATGAGGACATTGAGGCGTTGATGATGCTGGACATGATCCTCGACAATCGCACTGCCGGCCTTATCAATCTCAACCTGAACCAGGCCCAGGCGGTCAGTCAGGCAGGTTCCTATCCCCGATTTCTTAATGACTACGGGTCTCAACAGTTATGGGGCGCACCGAAACAGGGGCAGTCGCTGGAGGAAGTGGAAAGACTGCTGCTGGCGCAACTGGATGCTGTCAAAGCCGGTGAATTTGAAGACTGGATCATTCCTGCCATCGTCAATGACTTCAAGAAATCCCAGAAGGC
>JBBDXV010000107.1:0-1102 GCA_040902165.1 Pseudohongiellaceae bacterium | reverse complement strand
AACCAGGGCTCGGACGCGGACATTATTGCGGCCGCGATCAAGCCGCCGTACTACTGTGTGCATGTGCTCTATGTGCGCAGCGGCAGAGTCGTAGGAAGCAAGAACTATTATCCAAAATTCAAGCTGTTAACAGATGAACCTGAACTGATTTCTGCGTTTGTTGGCCAGCACTACCTGAATCAGGACACGGCTGGTCACAGCCTCAGTATTCCGGCTGAATTGCTGATCAGTCATGCGCTGGAAGATCAGGACGAGCTGGCAGAGGGACTGTCTTATTGTGCCGCACGTCAAATTCGCCTGGCGGACAAGGTCCGTGGCTATCGCGCAAAATGGTTGAAACTGGCTGCAACTAACGCCCAAAGCAGCCTTGAAAGTCTCATAAGTAACCGTCAGAACACGCAGCAACGGTTTGATATTCTTAATGAAGTCCTGAAGCTGGAGCGGCCTATACAACGAATTGAATGTTTCGACATCAGCCATACCAGTGGTGAAAGCACTGTCGCCGCCTGTGTCGTCTTCGATACGGAAGGCCCGGTTAAGGCGGACTACCGACGATTCAATATCAAGGGAACCAAGGCCGGGGATGACTATGCGGCGATGCAGCAGGCACTCGGCCGACGATTTGCGCGCCTGGCCAGGGGTGAAGGCAAGATACCGGACATCCTGCTGATTGATGGCGGCAAAGGACAGCTGAGTCAGGTACTCAAGGCATTGAAACCATTCGATATCCCGGACCTGGTCGTGCTGGGAATCGCCAAGGGTATCAGTCGCCGGGTGGGCCAGGAGACCCTGTTTCTGGCGAACCCGGATGAAACGTTCAATGAAATTGCGCTGGTCAATGAATCCGCCGCATTGCACCTGCTACAGCAGGTTCGCGATGAAGCCCACCGGTTTGCAATTACCGGTCACCGCCAGCGCCGGGAAAAGTCCCGTAAGACCTCGACCCTGGAAGAGATTCCCGGCCTGGGGCCGAAGCGTCGTCGGGAATTGCTTCGTCATTTTGGCGGCCGACAGGAAATAGGAAGAGCGAGCGAATCCGAACTGGCGAAAGTCAATGGAATCAATCGAAAGCTGGCCGAACTTATCTATGCACATTTACATC
>JBBDXV010000106.1:0-6963 GCA_040902165.1 Pseudohongiellaceae bacterium | reverse complement strand
GAAAGAAACGGAATCTCATCAGATTCCAGCACCGTTGAAGTGAACAGCAGCGCGCGGGTGGATGAATTGACAAACGGCGAAAGACTCTTGCCCAGATGCCTGGACCAGTCGGCCCCGGTCAGCTTCGAACGAATCAATGCTTCCCTGGTGTCCTCATCCGGAATTCGCGCCAGTGCTTCGGCCAGAGTCATGAGCCGGACACCCTCGCTGGAATCCAGACTGTATTCGCCCATGAAAGCATCCAGTCCGCGATTGAATTCCGGATGCCGTCTGATGCGGTTAATCAGGGCAATGGACTTCGCCTTGACTGTGTCCCGCTCAGCGATGTCCGGCGCAATGGCCTGGATGTATTTGCGGACAAGACTGTCCTCGTCGGCAAGGTAATTGTCGGCGATGGCATCGAAGAGAGTGCTTAAATCAGTCATGGGCTATATCAGGACCGGCCGGATGGAAGTTCGAAAAGAATAGCTGAAAAACCGGTTGGAGGGGGAAATTGCCGGCTGCCATGCCAATTACCGGAAATAGTCTGCCTGGTGTATGGCAGTGACTTAATTGAACCAGTCAAAGATATAGCTGTACTTGACGATGAACTCCCGGGCTCGTTCGGGTGGCGCGCCAAGGCCGCTGTCATCGACTTCGTTGTACACCAGATACAGACCCGAATTGGCGGATTGCAGCCAGGAGAAACGAATATTGGTCGCGATCAGGTCATCGCGCTCGTTGTATTGCACCAGGGTCTGCAGTGACATGCTTGGGGTATAAGGAATAGGTCAGACGCAGGCGCGCCAGGTTGACGGTGAAATCGCCAGTGGGCAATTCGACATCGCTGTAACTCCAGGTCAGTTGAGAGTTGAATTTTTCACCGATGCGGTAGCGTACCGTCGGCTCGAAGTTCAACCGGTCACCGCCGAAGAAGCCACCGATGCGGCTCTGCACGTTCAGGCTCAGAGCATCAGACTGGTCGGTCTGGAACACCAGCTGGGCCTCTTCATGGTTGTATCTGCCCACCGGCACGGTCACGTCGCTGACGGTGTATCACCATCCCGCTCCACAACCATGAACCCCACGACAGAACGGTTAGGCAGATCCTGACTGACACGGGCAACAGAATAGTCGTTGGCCTCGGCCACACCGCTGATGCTTTCAGTGCGCATGCGCAGCAGGCCGATATTGGTGCCATTGCCCACACGACCGGTTAGCCGGGCACCAGCGTCGATCGGAATCTGTGTGCCGCCGACGCCGATGCGACGGCTGAAAAACATTTCTGCTTCACGCGGATTACCGATGGCGAACTTTCCGGCATTTTCGAGAAAGAAAGGACGCTTTTCCGGGAAGAACAGGCTGAAGCGGTCCAGGTTCACCTGCAGGTCATCCACTTCTACCTGGGCGAAGTCGGTGTTGTAAGTCGCATCAAGAGTAAGACTGGAAGTCACCGAATATTTGAGGTCGAAGCCGACCTCCTCATCGTGGTGAGTACCGGAAGGCAGGACACCGCCATGCTGGCTCTGTGACAATACATAGGGGGTGATCAGCAGATTGCGGCGCTGCGGCACCTGTATACCCTGCGCAAAGCCGGCTTAGCGCGGGCCGAGCTGGGTGATCCAACACGCATGGGAACTACTGGACACGGTCTGACAGAATGATCGACCCTGGCTAGCCCCGGCACTGACGCAACTGACTGACTGGTTGAAAACGCCGGTTGAACTGCCCGAATCTGTCATGCACGGTGATCTGTTCCTTGACAATGCCCTGTTTGACGGCGACCACATCAGCGGGGGCATTGACTTCTACAATGCCGCGACCGGCTGGGATCTGTTGGACCTGGCGATCTATGTCAATGACTGGTGCATCGATGAGACCTCAAACGAAATTGCGCTGGATCGCGACCGCATACATGCTTTGTTGTCAGCTTATAGTACCCAGCGCGCGCTTACCCCCCCAGGAAACTGCATGCTGGCCGCTGATGTTGCAACTTGCTGCGCTACGTTTCTGGGTATCTCGCCAGCAATACGCGATTGCTCACAAGGGTCAGCCCGAAGTATTGATCAATGACCCCACATACTTCCGTCAGCTATTGATGTTGCATGTCAAGCAGCAATAGTGACGATCCTTCCACTGATCATCGTGCACACACCCAACCTTTTTATTCGGAAGAGTAAGCTTATTCAGGAATACACGATATAATCTGGCCTGGGGTGAGCGGACTGGATAATTCCGTCGTACAGATTCGGCTCAACAATCCATGAGTACACGGGACAAGATGAGCGCAATCAACACATGGAAATTCAATACATATATGATGACTGACTGGATGTCTCAACCAAAAGGCAATTATTTACTGATTGCACTTGTCAGCTTTGCAACGACATTGCTGTTTTTTCCGCAATTGAGCTGGGTTGTATTTTCCGGAGATGATTCACACCTGATGCGAGTATCTCTGCAACATGGCTGGGCAGCACCCTACTTTTCACCTGAGTATTACCGGGAACTATCCGTTGCTAATTTCACCCCGATACCACTTTCCGTTTATAAAACAATTCTGACTATTTTTGGGCAGCGCCCGCTTGTTCTGCTACTTTTTATGTTGTTAATGGGTGGCATGATGTTAACGCTGGCAGGGGCATTGGTATACAAACTGACTAACAGAGTCAGCCTTGCTTTGATATGCGTCGCGTTAATACTTTCCAGTCAGTCGATGCACACATTACTGAGCCGGTTTTACACCATGCACTATCTCATCGGCCTGATCTTCGCACTGAGTGCCTTTCTTCTTTTTGTTTCCGTAAAACGCAATACGTCCGGCACACTGCTTGTCATCCTGTTTGCTTTTCTCGCAATGGTGTCAAAAGAAGTGTATGTAGTCGCACCCGCAATTCTTGCTTTGATCGCACTAAGAAATGGAGACCGGATTTTGCCTGCAGGCCTCCTGGGCGCGTTTGTAGTCTACTGGATATGGCGTAGTTATATGGTGGCGGGAGGGGTGTCCATTGGATCGGAAGAAAGTTACTTCAAAGGATTCTGGACCATTGAGCCGGACCAGTGGAAAGCGTTTTTTCTGTGGTATGTAAAAACCAACCTGTTATTGCTGGCAGCAATGTTGCTTGCAATGACAATTGTTCCACGCTTTTTTTTCCCGATGTTTATTGCGGCACTTGCTTTCGGATTGCCGGGACTGGCTGTGACACACGGGATACAAGAGTTTAATATGCATGCAGACAGAATATTTCTCGCTATGAATGTCGCACTGGCCATCGCAGCGACCATCAGCCTGTCAATGATAAAAACGTCAAATGTTTTATATAAAAGACCTGCAGTAGCATTTGTGTTTCTGTTTTCTCTCGCCAGCCACTTATGGTCCATTCCGCATTACAAAACGATGACTGCGACATCTCCCGACTATAGAATAAGCCGATTCCTGCTCGATAACAGACCAGGCCTTGTTGATCGCACTATATTTGTGCCAGTGAACTTCATACAAGGCGATCTGGTCAGAGTCAATCGGCTGTTAAACGAACCTTCTTTCGAATTAACACAGAACTGTCAAACCGCGTTGCTTGCGCCCGAGGGTGCATTGATAGTTTTTGATTCATCAGGAGAAATGCGCAGTAAAGAATGGCTGGCGGACACATGTATGGAGACCGATTTAAACGTGGTCGAGACAATGCCACCCAGCTACAGGGACGGTTATCTTCAATGGCGTCTCGAAGCCCCTGAAGGCTACACTGCAGGTGTGCTTTTTGTAGACAGAGTTTTTGCGGTGCCAATCGCCGCTTTCTCGCAACAACTGGTTAAACCCAGCCAAGGAGAGAGGTACCAGGTATTTGCCACTGACTGGCAATACTGGTGGTTTTCAGAGATAAAAGAGATACAGCAATGATTACTGGCCTATAGACCCCCGAAATGGCAAGCCGCCCTCCCTGGGAGACTGTCTCCTGTGTTCTTCATAACTTGATTGCACTTATTACCTGAATCCAAGAATTAATTTTCAGACAGAAACGAAGCAAGTTTTGCTTTGTAGTATTTTCTGTCGCTCAGGCGACCTGCATTTTCTATAGCTGCGACAAGTTCCTGTTTGGAGCGATCGCTATATCCGAGCTCAAAATACGACCTGGCCAGACCCGCATGGGCTTCGTGCAGATAAGGCGCCAGGGCCAGCGCACGATTGTAATAATCTATGGCGCGCCTGAAGTCACCATCCTCAAATGCGGAACGGGCCAGATGAAACCAATTAAAGGGACTAGGATCGTCCATGCGTTGCAGCTGCGCATCAATCAACTGCGCCTCCGCATGCCGCCCGGCGCTAACCAATAGCAGACGATAGTTTTTCAACAGCGTGAGTTTCTCATCGGCATTTTGTATTGCGTAACGATAGATCGCTTCTGAAGTTTCCAGATGCCCCGCGCGGCGATTGACAATAGCCAAAGTATTCAGTGCTGCGGAACTCCGCGGATGGTATTGCAATGACTCTCTGGCATACCGGTAAGACTTGCTCAGGTCATTGTTACCAAGTGCCTCAATGGCGATATTGCGGTAGTACATAGCGACATACTCGCCAGCCTGCATATTGCGGATGAAGCGCTCACGTTGTGTGGGGAAAAAATCTATTGCAATACCTCGTGACTCCCGTAAGTTTGCTGGCTGGGCCAGGCGTTTTGAGTTCAGCAGCAAAGTTCTAACGTGCACGCCTTTCTCCACTAACGTGCCATGAAACTCGAAAACCGGCTCAGAATCCATAAGTTGATAGCCAGTCTCAACGCCAACCAATTGGGCTAACACCGTGGTCAGAATAGCCAAAGACAGGCAGTTTCCACTGTTGGTAGTTATTGTGTCTGCGGCATTGAACGTATCCGTGCGGTAGTTGAAATTACTGGTCAGCAAACGCAGGTAGCTGACCACTCGCCTATAGTCGGGGAGACCCGCTCTGACAGGATCATGAAAATACTGCAGGAAATTCGCTTGTTGTTCCTCATTCAGCGCGTGAATTTCATGTGGTTTAGGTATTTGTGGTCGAAAGGTAAACAGTGCATCAGACGCACTGAGTAGCTCTTCGTATTGAAGATCATCCACCGATGTTAAAGTGTGGCAGGAAGAAAGCAGGCAGGCAGGCTGCTACCAGTAGCAGCAACACGGCATAAACGCGAAATCGGAGCATCCCTGTCATTTGCATGAACCTGAACCTTCTTCAGAAATATTTTAATCGCATTGCATCCAAACCCTAAACCAGATGCATCTTGCTTGTAACATTAACCCTGAGGGGCAGCAAAATGGAAGACACTTTGGTACCAAGTATATTTTTCGCGGCAGAAGCCTGCATCATTATTCCTGTGTATTTGCGTTTCAAGACGAGCGCAGGGAAAATGGATACCGTTGTGATGCTGGCTGACAGTGGCGGCAAAGTAAAGCCGGAAAATCAGGGAGTGTAGGGTAAGAATTGATGAAAAAAGGTTTTATGCCAGGACCCTGTGCAAGCAGATAGCGAACCGGTCAGGCTCGACAACGCAGCCGCTTTGGCATATAAAGCCTGTCAGGAATGAACCGGCTGCTTTCACTTCCACAAAAATCGGAACCGTCACGGAGTAATACATGAAAAAGGCCACACCAAAACTAATTCGCGGCCCGCAAATTGAAGCACGTTCCCGTTTTTTCGACAGCGCCCGCTGGAATGATTACCGGCCCCGACAGGATGACGTGATCATTGCGACCTACCCCAAGTGCGGCACCACCTGGACCCAACGCATCGTCGGCATGCTGATTTTCCAGAGTGATGCCCCGTTCGCCGTGCAGGATTCCTCACCCTGGCCGGATATGCGGATAATCCCTGCAGGTGCTGCTGTTGAACTCGCGGAGAGCCAGAGCCACCGGCGTTTTCTCAAGTCGCACCTGCCCTATGATGCGTTGCCCCTGTACGAGGGAGTAAAAGTCATTCATGTGGCGCGGGACGGGAGGGATGCCGCCATGTCCTTCCATCACCACAAGATCAATTACACCCCCGAGATCATGGAACGCATGTCCCAGCTCAATGTTGAAGATCCCAGGTTCGGTACCCCTTACTGGAAAACCGATCCGGATCCGGCGGTGCATTTTCATGCCTGGCTCACCGATGGCAATGAAGACCACCTGGGTGATCCCACCTGCGGCTTCTGGTATCTGGAGAACAGCTACTGGAAAGAGCGCAGCGATCCCGACCTTCTGCTGCTGCACTATGCCGACCTGAAGAAGGATCTGGATGGCGAGATGCGACGCATCGCCGCGTTCCTGGATATTCCGATCGACGAATCCCTGTGGCCGAAACTGGTAGACGCGGCCCGTTTTGAATCCATGAAAAACAAGGCCGCAGAGCTAATGCCCAATGCCGGCCAGATCTGGCAGGGCGGCGGCAATACCTTCCTCAACAAAGGCGTCAACGGCCGCTGGCGCGGCGTACTGGATCCAGCCGACCTGGCGCTTTATGACGAACGGGTAAAACAGGAATTTTCGCCGGAGCTGGCCCGCTGGCTGGAATTTGGCCGGCTCGGTCCCTAGCGATCACTGTGCATTCCAAGTACTCTGCTGTTAAATACCGGTAGTGACTGAATGAGGACAAATCCATGAATGCACGAATCCTGCCTCTCGTCTGTTCCATTGGCCTGTTGATTGCCGGTGGCTTAGCGTATTCGGCTGAGTCGGCGACCGTAGCTGCCGGCGAAACCTATCAGATGCCCCGCACCGAATACGACCAGCCAGACCTGCAGGGAGTCTGGACCACGGTGTTCTATACCATGCTGGAACGTCCACCAGGCATGCCACTGGTTCTGCCCCCGGAACCGGCGGCCGGTTTTGCCGAAGCGATTTATACCCAGGGCCTTTCTGGCAATACCGACCCGGATGTGGACCGCTTCGGTACGCCAACACTGGCGAAAGTAAAAGGAGAATTCCGCAGCTCGGTCATCGTTTACCCCGAGAACGGCAGGCTGCCGTATAACG
>JBBDXV010000105.1:0-1109 GCA_040902165.1 Pseudohongiellaceae bacterium | reverse complement strand
CGGTGCAGATTGACCAGAATTTCGGCAGTAATCTCATCTGACTCCTGTGGATATCCAATCGACGTCGCGGCGATCTCCCGGAATCTCGCTTCTGCTGCAACGCCCTGTTGCGGTTCGGGATAACGCAGGTCCACATAGGCCTCGGCACAGGGTGCCACCATGTTGCGCGCCTCGCCACCGCTTATGATGCCGACGTTGACGGTTACCCCGGTCTCATAATCAGTCAGGTTTTCCATTTCGATAATTTTGTAAGCCAGTTCACGAATCGCTGAGCGTCCATCCTGATGCGCACTGCCGGCATGCGATGCGCGACCATTAACCACCAGCTTGGCCTGCCCGAGGCCTTTACGCTGGCGAATCATGTTGTTGTTCACCGAGCCTTCGAATACCAGCCCATAGTCGTGTACCAGGGCCTGCTGTTCCAGATACGGGCGTGACGACAGCGAACCTATTTCTTCATCAGTGTTCAACAGAATCGAGATGGCCTGATTTTCCAGCAGGCCAAATTGATACAGTGCCTTGAGCGCGAAAAGCATTACCACCAGTCCGCCCTTCATGTCATAGACGCCGGGGCCGTAGAGCTTGTCACCCTGACGAGTGAAAGACTGGAATTGGCTCTCCGGCGGAAATACCGTATCGAGGTGTCCCATCAACAGTACCCGGCGACCATCGCCTTCTCGTCGCGCCAAAAGGTGATCGGCGATATCCATACCCGGTTCACTGCCAGCGCAATGCGGAAACTCGATCAGACCACCTGGCAGGGATTCCATCTGAAAGCCGAGCTGTGACAGCTCGGTGCGAAAAACTGCCGCCACAGCCTGCAGTCCTGCTTTGTTCAGGCTGCCGGAATTCATGTTGGTGATCTGTTCCAGCAGCGCGATCATTTCTTCCTGCTGGGTTTCCAGCCAGGCGCTTACTGATATTTCCTGTGGATTCAGAGGCAGCTCTGTTTCCTGTGCAAGCGTGGCGGGAGAAATACACCAGGCAAGCATCAGCAACACAGTGAAAAAAGACAATGGATTTGGGTTCATGACCGCTATGCCGAAAAAACAAGACGCAATGGTAACAGGCGGCTTCAGAAAATGCCCACAGCTTCAATCCCGGAATTG
>JBBDXV010000104.1:0-7028 GCA_040902165.1 Pseudohongiellaceae bacterium | reverse complement strand
ATTGCCCGGACTGGGCATTGGCGAGGTAAAACCCGGCACCTGTTGAAGCGGCGGCGCCAGAGAAAATTACCCCCTTGATAAAACGTCTGCGTGTTAGTTTTAGGTTCACTGCGGGCTCCGTTTTGTTGTTTAGGGGATGTGCGATTCTCGTTCTCAATCTATCTATTCGAATGGTTTCAGGCTGGGGTTTCCAGGCCGATCCCGCTGAGAAATGCACACTTTTCAAGCCTTGGTTTAGCAATCAAACAGCTTCGCGCGAGGCTACGATCTTTTCCTTGAGAAATCAACCAGACAGAGCGCAAATTAAGCGCTGAAAGACCCAAATTCCGGAGTTCCTGAAAGGCTTGCTGTGGATTTGTCACCGACTGTCACAAATTCCGGATTGGCGACCCGGCGTTCGATAAATTCCGGTCTGCGAAGCTATTTATTATTGTGGCGTCCGCCAAGCAGCGGTTTCAAATACTGTCCGGTATAGGAAGCTTTAACCGTGGCTACCTGCTCCGGGGTGCCTTCGGCGATGATCTTTCCCCCTTCATCGCCGCCTTCCGGCCCCAGATCCACAATCCAGTCGGCGGTCTTGATTACGTCGAGATTGTGTTCGATGACAACGATGGTATTGCCCTGATCGCGCAGATGGTGCAAAACCGTCAACAACTGCCGCACGTCATGAAAATGCAGCCCGGTCGTCGGTTCATCGAGAATGTACAGGGTCTTGCCGGTATCGCGTTTGGACAGCTCGCGAGACAATTTAACTCTTTGTGCTTCGCCGCCGGACAGGGTGGTGGCGGACTGTCCCAGACAGATATAGGCTAGGCCGACATCCATCAGGGTCTGCAGTTTCCTGGCAATTACTGGCACCGCATCGAAAAACTCGCGGGCCGATTCGATGGTCATATCCAGCACTTCATTGATGTTCTTGCCCTTGTACTTCACCTCGAGAGTTTCGCGGTTGTAACGTTTGCCGCGGCAGACGTCACAGGAGACATAGACATCCGGCAGGAAGTGCATTTCCACCTTGACCACGCCATCTCCCTGACAGGCTTCGCAGCGACCGCCTTTGACATTGAAACTGAAACGCCCGGCCTTGTAGCCGCGGCTGCGGGATTCCTGGGTAGCGGCAAACAAATCCCTTACCGGCGTAAAGATACCGGTATAGGTGGCAGGGTTTGAACGCGGCGTGCGTCCGATCGGACTCTGGTCGATGTCCACCACCTTGTCCAACAGGTCCAGACCGTCGAGCCGGTCATGCGGCGCAGAATTCAGCGTAGTGGCACCATTGAGACGGGTGGCGGTTATCGGGTAAAGCGTGTTGTTGATCAAGGTCGATTTGCCGGATCCGGATACGCCGGTTACACAGGTAAGCAGTCCCAGGGGAATGTTCAAGGTCAGGTTTTTTAAATTGTTACCTGTGGCACCTTTTAACGACAGGACGTTTTTGCCGTCGAAGGGAACCCGCTTTTTCGGGATCGCAATGGCTTCCTTTCCGGATAAATAGCGACCGGTCAGCGAGCGTGTTGCTGAAACAATATCTGCAACTTTGCCTTGTGCGACAATTTCTCCGCCATGCACGCCCGCGCCCGGACCAATGTCGATGATATGGTCGGCACTGCGTATCGCTTCCTCGTCATGCTCCACCACGATAACGGTATTGCCCAGGTCGCGCAGATGGAACAGGGTATTCAGCAGGCGGCTGTTGTCACGCTGGTGCAGGCCTATTGAAGGTTCATCGAGAATATACATAACGCCTACCAGCCCGGCACCAATCTGGCTGGCCAGACGGATGCGTTGGGCTTCACCACCGGACAGGGTTTCGGCACTGCGATTCAAGGTCAGATAATTCAATCCTACGTCCACCAGGAATTTCAGGCGTGCCTGTAGTTCCTTGAGGATTTTTTCGGCGATCTTGGCGCGCTTGCCGGACAATTTGAGTTTGCCAAAATACTCTGCCGACTGCGCGACCGTCATTTCGGTGACGCCAGGCAGATTCAGCCCCTTGATCAGAACGAACCGGGCATCCTTTTTCAGACGCGTACCGTTACAGTCGGGGCAGGGTTGTGAACTCAGATATTTGGCAAGTTCTTCCCGCACCATGCCTGACTCGGTCTCCCGATACCGACGTTCCATATTCGGCAGGATTCCTTCGAAGCGGTGATTGCGCGCGAGGGAATCACCACGATCATTGACATAATGAAAATTGATAACTTCATTACCGCTGCCCTGGAGAATTATCTGGCGATATTTTTTGGCCAGTTTTTTAAACGGCGTGTCGATTTTGAATCCATAATGTGCCGCCAGCGACGTGAGCATCTGGAAATAATAAAAGTTGCGCCGGTCCCAGCCGCGAATGGCACCTTCAGCCAGCGACAGTGAGCTGTTCAGGACTACGCGGTTTTCATCAAAGAACTGCTTTACGCCCAGACCGTCGCAACTGGCACAGGCACCTGCCGGGTTGTTGAAGGAAAACAGACGAGGCTCCAGCTCGGTGATGCTGTGTCCACATAAGGGGCAGGCGAAGCGCGATGAAAACACTATCTCGACGGCCGCGTTGCTCTGGGTACCGCTGACAATGGCGACCCCGTCGGCAAGTTGCAGTGCGGTTTCAAAACTTTCGGCCAGTCGTTGCTCGATGCCGCTTTTGATCTTGAGTCGATCGATGACCACTTCGATCGAATGTTTCTTGTTTTTCTCCAGGGTCGGCGGGTAGTCAATTTCGCAGACAATTCCGTCGACTCTTGCACGAATGAAACCACTGGTCTTCAGCTCGCTGAATACATGTATGTGTTCGCCCTTGCGTTCGCGGATTATCGGCGCCAGGACCATGATTCTGGACTCCTCCGGCAGCGCCATGACCTGATCCACCATCTGGCTTACCGTCTGGGCTTGCAGCGGTGTGCGGTGTTCGGGACAGTGGGGCTCGCCGACGCGGGCAAACAACAGGCGCAGATAATCGTAGATTTCGGTGATCGTGCCGACGGTTGAACGGGGGTTGTGCGAGGTCGACTTCTGTTCGATGGATATGGCCGGGGACAGACCCTCGATGTGGTCCATGTCGGGTTTTTCCATTATCGACAGAAACTGTCTGGCATAGGTGGACAAAGATTCAACGTAGCGTCGTTGACCTTCGGCATACAGCGTATCGAAGGCCAATGAGGATTTTCCCGACCCCGACAATCCGGTGATGACTACCAGCTTGTCGCGCGGAATAGTGACATTGATATTCTTCAGATTGTGGGTGCGCGCACCCCTGACTATGATGCTATCCATCTAGAACCGCCGGCAGCTGACAAACCGGGTATTATCTTTAGTTTCCGGCTCGCGAGTAAAGCGGCAACCGGATTGACAAGTGTCTCAGTTTGAATTGCCACTGAGTCGCTAGCACAGATTTCGCCAAAGGCAACTCGCAAACGCAAGGACAGCAAGGACGCATGCTGCTGAAATGGTCAGTTATTTCTATTGCCGCGAGCTTGGTATAGACTTGCTCAAATCATAGTTTTTCGAGTTAGCGGGGGTGCTTACTGTGGCAAGTCGTGGCGTAAACAAGGTAATCCTGGTAGGCAATTGTGGTGCAGACCCTGAAACCAGGTACATGCCCAATGGTAACGCTGTCGCCAATATAACGTTGGCAACTTCAGACGGCTGGAAGGACAAGACCAGCGGCGAAAATGTTGAGCGCACCGAATGGCACCGAGTGGTTTTTTTCAATCGACTGGCGGAAATTGTCGGCGAATATGTTCGCAAGGGCTCAAAACTGTACATCGAAGGGCGTTTGCAAACCCGCTCCTGGGAGCAGGACGGCGTAAAGCGCTATACCACCGAAATCGTTGCCAGTGAAATGCAAATGCTGGATTCTCGCGGTGCCGGTGGTTCCGCCAGCAGCGAAAGCGGCTTTGGTGGCCAACCGCGGGCGGCGGCAAGTAATCAGGCGGCAAGCCCAGACCCAGGACCAGGCAGTTTTGATAATTTTGATGACGATATTCCATTCTAGAGATCCTCTGAAAAATTGCGGGCCGGCCCGGTCTCCAAATTCTTCAGCGGCTTGTTAACCCGTGAAGTTACTTATCGTTGGCGCCGGTACGCCGGTCGGCAAGGAACTGATTACCCTGTTGCGGCAACGCAAGATAACTTTCCACAGTCTCAATGAGCGCCAGAACAATCTCGATAACCCGGTACTGATCGGTCAGGCCGTCTCGCGGACAGCGCCCGACCAGGTGATCAATCTGACCAGTTTCAGGGTGCAGAGCCAACAGGCTGTGATGCTGGCAGAACGTCACCAGGAGGAATGCCGGTTGCTGAATTTTCGCCTGCCGCGAACCCTGGCCGTCGTATGCCGGGACCAGGGAATTCCCCTGCTACAGCTTTCCTCTCCCTATGTTTTCGATGGCGAAAAGAAACTCGGGTACAACGAACAGGATGAGCCAATGCCCCAGGGTATCTACGGCAGAACCGCATTACAGGCCGAAGTGGAACTGCAGAAAATTGAGCGACATATCATCATTCGCAGTGGCTGGTTGTTTGGTCCCGGGATGAATGAGCAGATCAAGGGCTGGATCAAGGCGACCAAAAAACACAGGGGCGACCTGAAGGTTGTGCGTCGCAGGTTTAGTCCCACGGCAACGGAAGACCTTGCCCGCGTGCTGCTGGCAGTGAGTCAGCAGGTGGATTGTCAGGCAAGCGTCTGGGGCGTCTATCACTACTGCGGGCTGGAAACCAAAAAAGAAATCGAATTTGTTTTACAAGTATTGAAATATGCGTCGCAGCACGACGAGCAGGTCTACCAGCTTATCGACACCTTGAAGATAACGGAAACATCATTGTCGCCACCGGAGATTCCGAATGCGACACTTTCCAGCAAGAAGTTGTTCGATACCTTCGGCATCAAGCAGCGTTCCTGGCATGGCAGTCTGCAGACCGCAATCAAATCGATGTATCAGTCGCGAGGTGAGGCAAGAAGCGAAACCGGTGATACTTCAACCCGGTCCACCGCACTGCAATCGACACGAAATCCGCATTGAAAGATTATTTGAGCTGTTAGTTGAGCTGTTGGTTTGACAATGAATCGAGGCACAAGATGGCCGCCACCCTTACGCCAATTGACGATGCACTGCCGCGCTTGCTGAATGCCTTGCCGCGCTGTACCGGGACGCGGAACCTGGCGCTCGAGCAGGCCGTGGGCAGTGTGCTGGCTGCAGATCTGACCGCGATGGTGAGTGTGCCGGCCGTCAACAGCAGTGCGATGGATGGCTATGCGGTCAATACTGCAGATCTCGACAGTCAGCCAGTCAGAATATCCGTGTCTCAGCGCATTCCGGCCGGCGTGATTGGACATCCGTTACAACCGGGTACCGCGGCGCGGATTTTTACCGGTGCGGCATTGCCCGACGCTGCCAACGCTGTGGTGATGCAGGAAAATGTTCACGCCGAAGCCGGCAAAATAGAGATTTTGCAGCTGCCATCAGCGGGAGAGAATGTCCGTGATGCCGGTGAAGATGTGCAACAAGGCACCTTGATTTACCGCCAGGGCCACAGAATACGAATCCAGGATATCAACCTGATTGCGGCAGCCGGATACGGCAATCTGCAGGTTTGCCGGCCCTTGAAGGTAGCGGTATTGACCACCGGTGACGAACTGGTGCAACCGGGTCAGCCCTTGCATCCAGGTCAGGTATACAACTCAAATTATTTTAATATTGCTGCCTTGCTGCGACGTCTGGGGATGGAAGTGCTGGACCTGGGAATCGTGGCGGATACTCTGGCAGGTACGCAGGACAAACTGCAGCAGGCTGCTGAGGCGGCGGACTGTATCATTTCCAGTGGCGGGGTTTCGGCCGGTGAGGAAGATCACGTCAAGTCAGCAGTGGAGTCGCTGGGCCGGCTGGAGTTGTGGAAGCTGGCGATAAAACCCGGCAAACCCTTTGCTTTCGGCGTTGTCAAAGACAAACCGTTCTTTGGTTTGCCCGGCAATCCGGTTTCGTCGTTTGTAACGTTTGTCCTGCTGGTGCGTCCGGCTTTGCTGACGATGTCCGGATGCAGTCAGGTTGACTACCGCTTGCTCTGGCTGCCGGCAGGCTTCTCCCAGCCGGTCAGTGGTGATCGCCAGGAATATATGCGGGTCAAGATTAGCGGCGCTGATTCTGGCGGCCAAAGTCTGATTCCGTATAATAGCCAGAGTTCCGGTATCAGTTCTTCACTCAGCATGGCAGATGGACTAGCGGTGATTCCGCCTTTTTCCGAGGTAGCCATGGGCGATCTGATAAGGTTCATACCATTTTCTGAATTGACGGATTAAGTGATCAATACGCATCTGCGCTTGGCATTTTCAATTGTGCTGGCTGTTGTCCTGGTAGCCTGCGCGACTGTGCCTGAACCGCAGTCAGTTCAACCGGCCTCGCAAGCGGATTTGGCCGTGGCGGATGAGGGAACGGAAAACGCTTCAGAATTGTCGCTGCAGGACTGGGAAATAGATTTTCAGCGCCAGCGTCTGCTTGGTGATCTTTTGTATGACGCCCTGGTTGCGCTGGAACAAGATCGCCTGCTGTCACCGATTGACGACAATGCCTATGCCCGCTATCAACGCGTTCTGGCCTACGACCCGGACAACCAACTGGCTCTGGAAGGATTGCAGACTATCTTGAATCGTTATCTTGTGCTGGCAACCGAGGCTACACGTCAAGGACGTTTTGACGATGCACTGTCCTATCTTGAGCGGGCGCGATTTGTAGATCAGGATGATCCGACCATAACCGAAGCCTGGTTGGTACTGCAGGCAGAAATCAGTACCGGTGACCAGGTTTTCCGGCTGGACGACAATGAACTGGCTGCGCGGTCGGCAACGATTCAACGGCAACTGGCAGAAATCGCACAGCAGGCGCGACAGGAAAACGCATTTTTTCTGATTACCGCTCCCTCAGACGACCAGGCGCGCTGGATTTTTTCCGTGATGCGCGATGCGGTAGAGGGTTATCGCCTGCGTGGAAATATCGAAATTGGAGCCTACGCCATAGTGCGTTTGCGCAAACCTCAAAATGAAA
>JBBDXV010000103.1:0-7029 GCA_040902165.1 Pseudohongiellaceae bacterium | reverse complement strand
ACCAGCGCTTCGTCATCATCAGTGAAAGCCATCGATTACCTGTTTCTGCCGGGTCGAATTACAACGCTACTGGAATTGCAGCCGTCAATGCATGCGACACTGCATTCAAGCGACAGGATAACGGTTCTGAAAATATAGTCGCAGGAATTGCACAAATAGTTTGTCGGCCGGATGTCGTGATGCTGATTACCACGACATCAGGCCCGGGTTGAATGGAGTCCTGAAGCAAAGGTCAGGCGGCGGCGCGGTGCTTTTGCCTTACCAGCAATTCGCTTACCGCGCACATCAGTGCATTCAGGGAAGAGGCAATTATGTCCTTGCTGATCGCCACACCAGCGTATCGATGGCCGCCGCTCTTCAACTGAATATAGGTTACGGCTTCGGCATCGGCACCCTGCCCGAGGGCGTGCTCGCCATATTCGAGTATTTCAAAATCGACCGCGATCGAATTGCGCAGCGCTTCCACGAAGGCATCCAGAACACCGTCACCTTCACCGCTCACGGCAATCTGATCACCATAATAATCGATACTGGCGCTGAAGGTTTCCCGCCCGCCGGATTTCTCGATAGTAAAATTCTCCAGGCTCAGCACCTTTGGATTATCCAGATAACGCGCTGAGAACATCCGCCAGATTTCCTCAGCGGAAATTTCCTGACCGGTTTCTTCCGCCTGTTTCTGGACCACTCGACTGAACTCGATCTGTAACCAGCGGGGCAACTGGAAGCCAAATTTGTTTGCCAACACATAGGCTACCCCACCCTTGCCAGACTGGCTGTTTACCCGAATGACATCCTGATAGGTGCGACCCAGATCTCGTGGATCAATTGGCAAATAAGCGATTTCCCAGGTTTCCCCTTCCTGGTACAGATCAAGACATTTTTTAATGGCATCCTGGTGTGACCCGGAAAACGCGGTAAACACCAGATCGCCGGCATAAGGCTGCCGCGGGTGTACATCAATCTGGGTACACTCCCTGACCACCGAAACAATTCGATCCATATCATGGAGATCAAGTTTTGGATCAATCCCCTGACTGTACAGATTCATGGCCATAACAACGATATCCATGTTACCGGTGCGCTCACCATTGCCCAGCAAGGTGCCTTCCACTCGCTGCGCACCGGCCATCACCGCCAGTTCGGCTGCGGCTACTGCGCAACCTCTGTCATTGTGTGTATGCAAACTGACTATCACGGCGTCCCGGTGTTTTACATTGCGACAAAACCATTCCACCTGGTCGGCATAGATATTGGGTGTTGCCATTTCCACCGTGGAGGGCAAATTCATGATTACCGGTTTGTCTGCTGTCGGCTTCCAGACATCGATGACGGCATTACATACCTCAACCGCAAAATCCACCTCGGTTCCGGTGAAACTTTCCGGTGAGTATTGAAAAGTCCACTCTGTTTCAGGTGCTTTTTGCGCACAGCGTTTTACTACCCTGGCGCCGTTGACCGCGATAGCTACGATGCCGGCTCGGTCAGTCTTGAACACTTTGCGTCGTTGTACCACTGAGGTGGAGTTATAGACGTGCATGATGGCACGTTTGGTCCCCTTGAGTGACTCAAAGGTCCGTTCGATCAATTCATCACGCGCCTGCGTCAGTACCTGGATGGTCACGTCATCAGGTATCAGCCGGTCCTCAATCAGGCTGCGAACGAAATCAAAATCCGGTTTGGACGCGGCAGGGAAACCTACTTCGATTTCCTTGAATCCAACTTCCACCAGCAAGGCAAAAAGCTTTCTCTTCTGGCTGACCGACATGGGCTCAATCAAAGCCTGATTTCCGTCCCGCAGATCCACACTGCACCATGTGGGCGCCTTGCTGATGACCTGATCAGGCCAGCTACGGTCCTTGATTCCGATGGGTTTAAAGGCCGGGTATTTGTGGTGGTCAAACATGGCAATAATCCTGTTGCTAATTAAAAACCCGCTGTCGGGTCGAGGTCAGGTAATGGTTGGGTAGATTAGTGACTATTCAATGGTGTTTCTATGCTTTTATTCGAATTGTTTCGCCTTTTATTGGTGTTAATAGCTATTTTTTATAAATATATTAGTGTTTATGTCGAACTACTCCGGTATTATTCGCCACCGAACCCCCTGAGCAACGGGCACCGATATGAAACTGGACAAGATTGACCGCAAGATACTGCAGGAAATGCAGCGCAACGGCGCGATGACGAATATTGAACTTGCCGAGAAAGTGGGGTTGTCGGCCACCCCCTGCGCGCGCAGGGTCAGGCAACTGCAGGAAACCGGAATAATTGAAAAACAGGTAACCCTGCTGAACCCGTCCAAACTTGGACTGAAATTGATGGCACTCATTCAGATCAGCATGGATCGCCATACACCGGATCGATTTGCCCATTTTGAAAAACAGGTACTTGGATATCCGGAAGTAGTCGAATGCGCATTGATCACCGGACAGTCGGCTGATTACCTGCTGAAGGTGATGGTGCCGGATATGGAGTATTACCAGGAGTTTTTACTGAACAAAATCACCCGCATTGATGGCGTCACGGATGTGCACTCAAGCTTTATCATGCGACAGGTGATCAATACCACCGAGTTACCGCTTGCCCATCTGACCCGGTCATTCTGATCAGCTGTTGAAAAAGTGCTTTACCTTTTCCTTGTACGAGCGACTCATCTTCAATGATGAACCACAGCTCAAGGTCAGATGAAATTCCCCGTTGATGTGGGATGACACTTTTTCCACTCGCTGCAGGTTGACGATAGTCGATCTGTGGACACGTTGAAATATTGATGGGTCCAGCCTGGACTCAAGATCTTTCATGGTGGTACGCATAATGTGTGTTTGACCATTGGCATGGATACACATGTAGTCTCCGGCGGCATCAATCCAGTCGATTTCACGGATTGGAACAAAAGTGGTGGATGAACCGTCTTTTATCGCCAGCCTGTCGATCTGGGGTGAAACCGATTCATTACTTTCCAGTATTTCCCCTAAAGCACTTGCTGATTTACCGGTAAGACTTACCAGCATCTCAAGCAATCTTTGTTTCTCATTGACCGCCCGGGACTGTTGTTTCTGTTGCAACGCGCGGTTTACAGCTTCCTTCAGTCGTTCTTCCTCCACCGGTTTCAGCAGGTAATCCACAGCATGAACCTTGAACGCATCTATCGCATAGGCGTCGTAAGCGGTAACGAAGACGACCAGCGGCATCAGATCTCCCTGAATCTCCCCGATCAAATCGAAACCGGTCATCCCCGGCATCTGTATATCCAGAAATACCACGTCCGGTTCGTGATCAACTATTGCCGTAAGTGCCTCTTTGCCGTTATGGCAAATTGCCACAACTTCCACCTGTGGCAAGTTGTCAAGCCGCATCTTCAAGCCCTTGCATGCCAGCTCTTCATCATCAACGATTATTGCTGTCAGTTTCTGCAATTCATTCTGTTTCATAAGGAATAACCACTGTTACGCGGCAACCGCGAGGCCGCTCGTTGGCGAAATTAATCTGGTGCGCAGAGCCGTACATTTCTCTCAATCGATTGCGAATATTACTAAGGCCGACGCCGGTTGAATCTGCAATAGCCCCTAAATCCGTTCCATTGCCAAGACCCGGCCCGTCATCAATTACGTTCAATATCAATTTACCATTCGAAACTTCAGCCGTAATGCGAATCGCTCCGCCAGACTCGCTCTTGGAAATCGCATGCTTAATTGAATTTTCAATCAATGGTTGCAATAGCATGCTTGGCAACAATGCCTTTTGCGCCTCATCACCAATACAGATTTCCAGTCTCATGCGCTCGCCGAAACGCACCTTTTCGATTTCCAGATACAATTTGGAAGTTTCAATCTCATGCGCAAGCGTAACCTGATCCAATGGCGAATGATCCAGGGAATAGCGCAGGAACTTGCTCAATTTGGTCAACATTTCATTGGCTGGACCTGTGGCTTGTTCAAGCACCAACGTGGAGATGGCATTCAGGGTATTGAAAAGGAAATGGGGATTCAATTGATAGCGAAGCATCCTGAGCTGTGCTTCATGCGCCAGCGCTTCGGATCGCAATACCTTTTCTTTCTCTGCCTGGAACAGCTGGTAATATTTGATAAAGAAGTAGAGGCCGCTCCAAAGCAACAATAATGGAAACGAAAATGGCAATACTCCCCTGAACAGTTCAAGCCAGCCATAATCTCCGAATTCGAGAATATCGCCAAAGCTGAAGAATTCCATCAGATTCTGGAATGGCTGCCACAGCATTGCGGCAACCAGGGATCCAAAAAACGCGACGGCTATCCGGCGCAGCAGGTTCTTTTCCCATACCGAACGATAGAGATAACGCAAGCCTGTAGTGAGCGCTATCCCCACCATGGCGTCCGTCACAAACATCACTGCCCGCTGCAAAAGATATTCACCGGGAACGAAGGTCAGATCCCGAATAATCAGCAGCAATACCCAGCTTCCCCAGCCGGCCAACTGAAATATCCAGAATTGCTTATTTCGGGTTAATTGAAGCCTTCGGCCCCGCAAGGCATTTTGTTCATTGTAGGACTCTGTTGCGGTAACCATCTATTATTGGGGCCGGGGTATTGACCAGGGTGACTCAGGGTAGCAGTGATGCGACGGCATCGCGCTCTTCATTCAGCTCCTTTTCGGTTAACTGCAATAATTTGCGGCTGAAATCACTGACCGCAAGATTCTGAACAATAGTGTATTTCCCGTTTTCACAGATGACCGGAAAGGAATAAATCAACCCTTTGGTGATACCGTAGCTTCCGTCGCTGCAGATACCCATACTGACAATCTTGCCTTTTGTTCCAAGCGCCCAGTCACGCATATGTTCAATGGCGGCATTCGCTGCAGACGCTGCGCTTGATAGTCCTCGTGCCTTGATGATGGCAGCACCACGTTGTTGCACTACCGGAATAAATTGCTCCTGGATCCACTTCTGCTCGACCAGGTCCAGCGCCTGCTTGCCGGCGACCCTGGCATGGTGAATATCCGGGTACTGGGTGGCTGAGTGATTGCCCCAAATAATCACACCTTCCACCTCGGTGCAGTGCTTGCCGGTCTTCGCCGCCAACTGTGCCACAGCGCGATTGTGGTCAAGGCGGGTCATCGCGGTAAATTGTCCGGGACTCAGGTCAGGAGCATTGCGATAGGCGATCAGGGCATTGGTGTTTGCCGGGTTTCCTACAACCAGCACTCTGACATTGCGACTTGCATGGTCGTTGATGGCCTTTCCCTGAGTTGAAAAAATGGCGGCATTGGCCTGCAGCAGATCCTTGCGTTCCATTCCTGGTCCTCGGGGTCTGGCCCCAACCAGCAGACAAAAATCTGCATCCTTGAAAGCGACATTGGGGTCATCTGTTTGCACCACTCCGGACAACAGCGGAAACGCACAGTCTTCCAACTCCATTACCGTTCCCCTGAGCGCCTCAAGTGCCGGAGTAATTTCCAGCAGCTGCAATATCACCGGCTGATCACGACCCAGCATTTCACCGGCGGCTATCCTGAAAAGCAGTGAATAACTGATTTGTCCGGCAGCGCCGGTCACGGCGACTCGTACGGGTGCTTTCATAATGGTTCCTGATCCTTTACCTGATTTAGATTGGTACGGCTCGTGCCGCACACAAAGAGGCGCGGATTATAGCAGAAGTTTTTCAGCGTCGCTTTCGGTTTGAAACTGCGGCAGAGGTATAGCCGATGCCTGGTCAACCTTTTATGGCGGGTAATCAGCGCCCGTTACGATACAGGAACATTGCATCACCGTAACTGAAGAAACGGTACTCGTGACGCACCGCCTCGGCATAAGCGTCAAGAACCATTTCAGTGTTTGCAAATGCACTCACCAGCATCAACAAGGTCGAGCAGGGTAAATGGAAGTTGGTGATCATCGCGTCAACCACCCTGAATTTGAAACCGGGAAAGATGAAGATATCTGTTTCACCCTGATAAGGTATCAGTTGACCATTGAGCGCCGCCGTTTCAAGGCTTCTGACAGTTGTTGTGCCGACGGCAATTACCCGACCCTTGCGCGCATGGCATGCCGCGATGGCCGCGCATACTTCTTCTGTAACCTCGACTATCTCGGAATGCATCTTGTGTTGTTCAAGATTCTCAACCCTTACCGGCTGAAAAGTACCAGCCCCCACATGCAATGTTATAAATTCAGTCTGCACTCCCATTTCCTTCACTGTCTGTAACAGTCGCGCGTCAAAATGAAGACCGGCTGTCGGTGCCGCAACTGCTCCAGGAATTGTGCCGAATACGGTTTGGTAACGATCACGATCGAGCGGACGATCTGCGCGGCGAATATACGGCGGCAAAGGCATATGACCGATGCGCTCCAGCACATCAAGGACCTCCTCGGTTTGCGGAAACTGAAGCCGGTAGAACTCCCCTTCACGAGCCATTACAGTCACCTCGACAAGGTTCGTCAATATATGGGCGGCGAAATTGTCGCGCGATTCTCCCAACAATAGAGACGAATCCCTCGACGGCTTTTTGCTGGCCCGGATTTGCGCCAGAACCTGATTGCCGGGTAGCAGTCTTTCTACCAGCACCTCTAGCTTTCCACCGCTGGATTTTTGACCAAAAAGACGGGCCGGAATAACCCTGGTGTTATTGAATATCAACAGATCATCAGAGCGCAGCAAGCCTGGCAGCTGCTCGAAACCAAGATGCTCGATTTGTCCAGAATCTGCATTCAGGCTCAAAAGTCTGCTGTCGGTGCGACCGGCACTGGGAAATCTGGCAATCAGCCTTTGCGGTAACTCGTAAGAAAAGTCCTGAACCTGCATGTCTTTTCCGCTATAAAGGGATGAACAAACACATGACTGCACAAAAAGCGGGCAAGTATACCGGAAGCCCGGTGAACATTGCGCCGACAGGCGATATTGTTATAATACGCGCCCTGTCAGCCAGCCAGGAACAGCATATCTGCAGGGTTGGTCTGGGAGCCGGGGCAACGCCAGCGTGGTGGAATTGGTAGACACGATGGATTCAAAATCCATTGCCTTCACGGGCGTGGCGGTTCGAGTCCGCCCGCTGGTA
>JBBDXV010000102.1:0-1117 GCA_040902165.1 Pseudohongiellaceae bacterium | reverse complement strand
CAGTGTCGAGCACATCGGTCGAGACATAGAGTTCCATGTCGATATGTCCTGCCACTACTACGTCTTCACTCAGTTCCGGGGTCTGGAACCTTAAATAATCCTGACGTTCACCTATTTCACGCTGGTCTCTGGGGCCGACATCGGCACCCAGATTCTGGCCGCCTACGGTGGGCACCGGATTGGCCGGATCGAAGCGATAGGTAGTTGAAGCTGAATCGGCCGTGGGTGCCGAGGTGCTGATGCTGCCGTCGGACTGCAGATAGAATTTCACTTTTTCATGCTGCGGCGGCCAACTGTCAGTCTGGATGACTCTGTTGAGAGTGGATGGATTGTCCTTGCGGGCCGATGCCATCATGTAATAACTGACAGGCGGTTCGTCCATAATGCCGTTGTCGATATCTTTCAGCCAGTAATCCCACCAGCGCAATTGTTCTTCCATGTCACCGCTGATCAGACCGCCACCAGGATAGGCCAGGTCGCCCTGCAATGCACCGTGACCGAACGCGCCCATGAACAGTTTCTGTTTGCCTCTGGCAGCTTCGTGGCCTTCGTTTTGCAGATACTGGTAGTTATAGAGAGATCCCTCAGCATAGATATCGTGCCAACCGCCGACGTTATAAACCGGGATCTGTACATTCTGGCGATGAAAAAGAAAGTCGGTGTCGATCCAGCCCTGGTCCAGCACCGCACGGGCGCGATAGGCGGCGATCTGGTCTTCGCTGATTCCCTGTCCGCGTAACCAGCCACCGGAATGGCTTTCCTTGAAGACGCCGTTTACAAAACGCGAGCGATAAAAAAGGCTGTCCGGGGCGACAGTGACATAGGCAGCCGTCAGGTTTTCGGGCGCTGCAGCGGCAGCGAGGTTGGAAGTAATTCCCGGCGCAGAAGTACCGAATATGCCGACCTTGCCATTGCTGAATGCCTGGGCGGCAATCCATTCGACGGTGTCATAGCCATCGGGCATATCGTTCTCAAACGGCATGTCCACGCCCTCGGACTCATAGCGTCCCCGCACATCCTGGGAAACCAGCGCGTAACCGCGGGCGTTGTAAGTTTCCGCGCTGCGGTCGGCACCATTCTTGTTGTAGGGCGTTCGGGTCAGTACCACCGGCCAGGG
>JBBDXV010000101.1:0-1122 GCA_040902165.1 Pseudohongiellaceae bacterium | reverse complement strand
CTGTGTTAAATATGCACAGATGATAAAACGCCGCCTGGAACAGCTGATTCGAGACCGCCTGGAAAATAGTCCTGCAGTTGCACTGATGGGACCGCGCCAGGTCGGGAAGACTACGCTGGCGTTTGCTCTGGGAGAATCAACGCCTTCGGTGTACCTTGACCTGGAGAACCTCACTGACTTGCGCAAGGTTGAGGACATCGCGGGTTTTCACCAGGCCAATCGCGACAAGCTGATCATTCTCGATGAGGTGCAGCGCCTGCCCGATGTGTTTGCTCCAATTCGCGGATTGATTGACTCCGAACGTCGCAAAGGCAACAAGCACAGGCTTTTTCTGTTCCTCGGCTCTGCCTCCATCGACCTGCTGCGACAGTCTGCCGAAAGCCTGGCGGGTCGCATTGCCTATATCGAGCTGTTCCCGGTTGACGTGCTGGAATATCTGCAAAGCGCCAAAGACATGAACAAGCTTAACCGGCTTTGGTTGCGCGGAGGTTTCCCGGAAAGTCTGCTGGCCAAAGATGATGCCAATAGCTTGCGTTGGCGACTGGATTTCATCAAGACGTATCTGGAACGCGACATTCCGGCTTTTGGCCCCCGCATTCCCGCCGCAACCTTGCAACGTTTCTGGACGATGCTCGCACATGTGCAGGGCACCAATCTGAATGCCTCCAAACTGGCAGCGGCACTCGAGGTTTCCAGCCCTACAGTAACGCGCTATATCGACTTGCTTGCCGACCTGTTGCTGCTCCGCAAGTTGCCGCCCTACACAAGCAATATCGGGAAGCGTATCGTGAAATCGCCGCGCATCTATGTCCGCGACAGTGGTATCACGCATGCGCTACTGAACATTGGCTCCTACAACGACTTGTTAGGACATCCGGTGGCAGGCAAGAGTTGGGAAGGTTTTGCGATCGAAAATATTCTGGCGGTATTGCCCCATGGAACCCAGGCATTCTATTACCGAACTTCTGGTGGCGCGGAGATCGACCTGGTGCTGGAGTTTCCCGGTCGACCGCGCAGACTGTATGCTATCGAGATCAAGCGCAGTGCTGCTGCCACATTGACACGCGGGTTTCATGAAGCCTGTGCTGACATCCGCCCGACGCAAAAATTTGTGATCCATGC
>JBBDXV010000100.1:0-1131 GCA_040902165.1 Pseudohongiellaceae bacterium | reverse complement strand
TTCCCTTCCGGGAATACATGCGGATGGCGTCGAATAAGTTTGTCGGTAATGGCATCGCTGATCCCGGCAAAATCGAATAATCCATTCTCTTCCGCAATGCGGGCATAGAAAATGATCTGAAACAACAAATCCCCCAGCTCATCGCGCAATTGGCCAGTGGCATTATTCTCTATCGCATCTACTACCTCATAGACCTCTTCCAGGGTATAACGCGTCAGACTTGCGAGGTTCTGTTTTAAATCCCAGGGACATCCATGCTGCGGGTCCCTTAACATCGCCATTACCTGGAGCAGTCTTTGTACAGACTCGGAGGCCGGATCAAATGTGTTGCTCATTTTCGCGTCCTGCCATGGGCTGGTTCAAATACGGCGATTGACTCGACGTGTGCGGTTTGCGGAAACATATCCATTACTCCAGCCTTGACCAGCTGATAGCCACTGATTTCAAACGAGGCCGCATCACGTGCCAGGGTGGCCGGATTACAGGAAATATAAACCACCCTGACCGGGCGCAGATTCGCAATCAACGGAATTATTTCCTGTGCACCGGAACGCGGCGGATCCAGAAGTACCCGGTTGAATCCTGAACCGACCCAGGGCGCGGCAGCGAATGACTCAAGCAGGTTGGCAGTGTGAAACTCTACATTGCTGATCTGGTTGCGTAGCGCGTTCTCGCGGGCACGCTGCACCATTTCCTCACTGCCTTCTATGCCTGTCACTGCGCGGCAAAAACGGGCAAGGGGCAGGGTAAAATTTCCCAGACCACAAAACAAATCCAGCACCCGGTCATCCTGATGCGGCGCCAGTAGTTCTATCGCCAACGGAATAATCTTGCGATTGATTTCCGCATTGACCTGGGTAAAGTCAATTGGATGAAACAGCATCTCAAGATGGTAATCCGGCAGGAAATAGACCAGGCGCTGGATGGAATCGGCGGGCCAGATCTTGTGAATGGAATCAGGATTGCCCGGCTGCAGATACATATCGCACTGTTGTTGTTCCGCAAAGGCTTTGAGCTTCTCCATATCTCCTGCGGACAAAGCCTGCAGGTGCCTCACGATCAGTGCCACCTGCAGACCCTGCTGCGTTTCGCCGGCCGCCACCTCAATCTGGGGTATCTGCAGGCGTGCAT
>JBBDXV010000099.1:0-1131 GCA_040902165.1 Pseudohongiellaceae bacterium | reverse complement strand
GGATGGGCACAGCCTCCAGGTCTTCCAGCGCGCGCTGCCACAACTGGGTGCCACCGCCCGGGGCAGGGCCTATGTAAACGATCCGCGAATCGTCAGGGGAGAGCGCGAAGTCTGTTCCCAATGGAGTAGAAACCAAACGCTGACTTGCCTCAGGCGTCAGGTTGAAACGGGCCAGTGGCCCCAGCCCGTCCAGTACCGATGCCGTGTTTTGCGGGGAGTTGCTGTTGGTGGCAGGGGGTGTGTTGAAGAACAGGCGGTCGCCAATCTGGAACATCACGGCAAGCAATACAAGCGCAAAAGTGGCGTAGATAAATTTTCGGTCAATGGCACTGTTTGTGGCCGGGATCTGGCGGCTCGCGGCTTCATTCGCCACGCTCTGTGGTTGCACACCGGTCGGCGTGACTTCAAAGGCCCAGGCCAGCACCAGCGCAATGGGAAAGCCAATCAACAACATCAACACTATGAAGGTATTGGTCCAGACCGGCAATTGCAGCGCCGGCACGATGTTGTTGGCCACCTGAATCAGCAGCCACGCCACCACCGCATACACCCCAGCGACCCGTACGACTTTGCGGCGTTTCAGTTCTTCAAACAGTTTGGACATGTCTGGCAACCTGTTTTTATTGTTGGCCTGTAAATGGAGTTATAAATGGGCTCAGCGTAAAAATACAGTACTGTATCTTTGCTCTGTAATTACTATCGGCGCGCCATACAAGCATTTATAGGGAAAATTTGGAAGATTTCATGGAGAAATCGGGAATCGATGACTATGGTTCGTAACAGATGTCCAAAACTCTCAAGGATGAACAGGTGCGCGACATAATCACTCGATATGGATTGGAGCTGAACGATGACAAACAAGGTTGAACTTCATGTTTACTGGAGTGAGCCGGATCAGGTGTTTATTGTAGAGGTCCCTGACTTGCCAGGGTGCAAGGCCGATGGAGCGACTTATGAGCAGGCCGTAAGCAATGCCAAACAGATTATAGAGGAATGGATTGAGACCGCTATCGCGCTTGGTCGTTCGCTAGCCATGCTTCTCAGTCACTGGCAGACTCATGGACACCTCACAACCCGACCGGTTATGCCGATTGGTGATACTCAAAAAGCCTCCGTGGGCTTCGATCACTT
>JBBDXV010000098.1:5392-7203 GCA_040902165.1 Pseudohongiellaceae bacterium | reverse complement strand
CGGCGCGACAACGGCGACCGCTTCAAGATCCTGTTCATCAGCAATGAAAACAATACCGGCAGCACGCGGGAGCGTTATCGCATCAACAGCGATGGCTCAGAAACCAAGAACCTGTTTCTGGACAATGCCAGTACCATCAGCGAAAACATCATCCGCGGTTCCTATACCATGAAGGTGTTTGGCGACCAGGATCTGGAATTGGGTATCGAGCGTGCCCAGACCACGCTGGATTCCAATCTGCGTTTAGGCGTGCTGAGCAGTAGCGGCACACCATCACCGTCCTATGGCGGATTGGTACCTTCAACCGTCTCTGGTGCCAACGACTCTGTGGAAGAGATTCGTTATGAACCTTTCCTGGTGCATAACTGGCAACTCAATCCGCGCATGTCCCTGGAAAGCTCACTGGTGTATGAAACCTCGGAAATCACCCAGACCGGTGATTCCAGCAAGCAACGCGATTTCCAGTTCATCAAACCCAAGGTGGATTATCGCTTTGACGTGACCAATACCTTCCAGTTGCGCGGCATTCTGGAAACCAGTGTGCGACAGCTGAGTTTTTATGATTTCGTGGCGGCTACAGACAATTCGGACAATGACTCCAATACCCAGGCTGGCAATTCCAATCTTGAGCCGGAAACGTATCTGCGCGCCGATGTCAACGCGGAGTACCGGCTACCCAATGATGTCGGTGTGCTGGAAGCTGGTATCAACTACATGATCCACTGGGACAAGATCGAGCGGATCGATGTTTCCACCTCAGAGACAAATCTCGCCTCAGCCAACGGCAATATCGGCGATGGTGATATGTGGATTGGCCGGGTCAGTGCCAGCGTTCGTATGGGTATGTTCGATATGCCCAATCTGTTGGTCACGGCGAGTGGGGAAATACGCGATTCCCGTATCAAGGACCCCTTCCTCGGGATCTATCGCCGCTTTACCAACTATGAGCGCGGCCGTGTCAATCTTGGATTTCGTCATGATGTATCGCGTTACAACATGAACTGGGGCATGAGCTGGAGCAATCGCTTCGACGGCAATATCCGCCGCTATGATATCGATGACATCGAGCTGTCGGCGGAAGACCCCAGACTGAGTGCCTTTGTGGAATTCGTCGCCTTCGGCGGCACGACTTTCCGCTTCGACGCCAGGAATGCACTGGACAATCTGCAATGTCGTGAACGGCAGCGCTTCGTCGGTCGCATCAGTGCCAATATTCTCGAGGAAATAGAAGACCAGTGCAGCGGGTCTGGTCGTGTGGTCTCATTGAAAATCAACGGGACGTTTTAATCATCATCCTGGTGATAATCGGTATCCACACATAAGATAAGGCTTCGATAAAACCCGCCACCAGCGGGTTTTTTCATGAGACCAAAAGCATTACCTGGTCATGCCGGTCTGTGCTCTACTACGAAAAATAATTCTGACAAACAACAAGGTGTTAGCAAACGGGATTTATCGATGAGGAAATTATCTGGTAGTGCCGGACAAATACCAGCCCTGGTACTTGCAACGCTTCTGCTTATGATTGCGCCAGCGCTGGTTATTCCGCCGGCACTGGCTCGGGAAACTACCGGTGAAAGTTCAACGGTGATCTATCCGGCCTCTTATTTCACCGAATACGCCCCCAATTCTGCCCAGGATATGCTGAATCGTATCCCTGGAATCGGTTCCGGAGGTGGTGGAGGTGGCGGCGGCCCAGGCGGCTTCGGTGGCGGTGGATTTGGCGGCGGTGGTCCGGGTGGATTCGGCGGCGGTGGACGCCGCGGACTCGGTGACGGCGGTGGTGGCAATACTATTCTTATCAATGGCAA
>JBBDXV010000098.1:0-5292 GCA_040902165.1 Pseudohongiellaceae bacterium | reverse complement strand
AATGATATCGTCCGCGAGGAGCGCATCCGCGAACAAACCAGTTATCAGTACTCGGTGAACCTGGATTATCTGATCAATGATCAGAGCAGCGCCAGATTGAACGGTCTCTTCGGCACTGACGACTCGGACAATTATGTGGATCGATGGACCACCAGTGTCAGGGTTATCCCCAACCCGGTTTATCAGGAAAGGGAGGAAAGTCCGGCCGACAGAGACAACTGGGAAATTGGTGGCGATTACGAATACAATTTTACCAATGGCGGTCGCTTCAAAATTCTTTTCATCAGTAACGAAAGGAATAACGATTTCCTGCGCGAACGCTGGGTGGTAAATGGTGCGGACGATGAAACCAAAAATCTATTTCTTGATACCGCTTCGCGTGATCAGGAGCGCATCGTTCGCGGCTCCTATACGCTGACCTTGCCGGCGGGCCAGGATCTGGAAATCGGCATGGAACGGGCACAGACTATTCTGGACTCCTCTCTGGCACTGGCTACTATCGGCACTGGAACTCCCTCGGCCGCTCATGGTGGCCTGGTCCCGGTGGCGGTTGCCAATGCCAATTCCACCGTTGAAGAAATCCGCTATGAACCCTTTGCGGTGCATAACTGGCGTATCAATCCGCGCATGAGCCTGGAGAGTACGCTCAATTACGAAAGTTCCGAGATCGAACAGAGTGGTGACGTATACAACAAACGCAGTTTCGATTTCGTCAAACCCAAGCTGGATTACCGGTTTGATATCACACCCGGGTTGCAGTTGCGCGGAACCCTGGAAAAGACCGTCTCCCAATTGAGTTTCTCTGACTTCGTTTCAGCCTCGGACTACAGCGATAATGATCGCAATGTGCAGGCCGGCAATGTGCAGCTGGCTCAGGAAGAAGCCTGGCAGTACAATCTCAATCTTGAATACAGACTACCCAATGACGTTGGTGTGGTGGACGGCAGCATTTATTATCACGAAGTGGAAAATGTCATCGACCGGATCGATGTTTCACCCTCAATCACTGACCTTGAATCCGCCAATGGCAATATCGGCGACGGTGAGCGCTACGGCTTGCGCGCCAATGCCAGTGTTCGGCTGGGTCTGATCAATCTGCCCAATGTGCTGGCAACTGCCAGATTCAGTGTTCAGGATTCGGAAGTGACGGATCCGTTTTTGGGTATCCAGCGCCGCATGAACCAGTATGATCGGGGCCGCCTGGAACTGGGATTTCGTCACGATCTGCCGCAGTGGAACCTGAACTGGGGAATGAGCTGGAACAATCGCTTCGAGGGTAACCGGAAGTCCTATGACCTCGAAGACATCGAGCGGTCGTCAGGTGACCCGATGTCCCAGTTGTTCGTGGAATACGTGAGTCAGCGCGGCATGACCTTCCGCTTTGATGCGCGTAATATCCTGACCCAGAATCAGTGCCGGGAACGGACCCGATTCGCGGGGCCGATTTACGCCGGTGTGCTGGAAGAAATCGAATATTTCTGCAATACCTCGGGACGCGTATTGTCACTCAAAATCAATGGTACGTTTTAAATGGTATTTTTTAGCAGAGGAGCGAGGTGATGACAAATAATAGCGCCAGGGTTGGATTCAGTGCGTTGGCAGTATTAATGTTAATGCCACAGTTTGTGTCGGCGAATGACGTCGAGCGGCTACGTGAGCTGAGCATCGCAAGTCATCGCAGTGCTGCCAATATCGCCCGTAACGAGGCCCGACACCCGGTGGAAACACTGGAGTTTTTCGGGCTCAAGTCCGGTATGACGGTGATCGAGATACTGCCCGGTGGCGGCTGGTATGCCGAGATTCTGGCGCCGTTCCTCATAGGCAATGGCAGCTACTATGCCGCGCATTTTTCACCGAACTCAAGCCTGGGTTACCAGCCGCCGATGCTGCAACAATTCCGCGAACGTGTGGCTGGAGACCCGGGGATTTATGGTGAAACCATCATTACCCATTTATATCCACCGGCCGAAACTGCCATCGCACCGCCTGGATCAGCGGACCTGGCGATGACCTTTCGCAATGTCCACAACTGGATTATGGCCGGTACGCAGCATGAACATTTCGCCGCGTTTTTTACTGCACTGAAGCCGGGCGGTGTATTGGGAGTCGTCGAACACCGGGCTCCGGCAGGAAGCAGCATGGAGATTATGGAAACCACCGGCTATGTAACCCAGGACTATGTCATCGAGTTGGCACAGGAAGCCGGATTTGAATTTGTCGCTTCGTCTGAAATCAATGACAACCCCAGGGATAGCAAGAATTATCCCGAAGGTGTCTGGACCTTGCCGCCAACTCTCAGGCTGCGTGACCAGGACAGGGACAGATATATGAGCATCGGTGAAAGCGACCGCATGACCTTGAAGTTTATGAAACCTGTGTCAGGAAACTGATCACCAGAACAGCATCCAACAAAAAAAGCCGGGAACGGGGAATCCCGGCTTTTTTATTCTCAGGCAGTGCCTTGCCTCACCGCACGTTGCTTGGCAGTGGCGCGGCGCCGGGCTGCCGCCAGCTTGGCTCGTCTGGTTCGCGCTGCCGCTTCGGATTGCATTTTTTTCTCCCAGTCCTTTTCAAACTGTTCAAGCAGTCTGGCACGGGCAGCCAACTTGCGGTCAAATGGCTTGGCCGAATGTAATCGGCTTTCTGCGGTGACCAGAATCTCCTTGGCTTCCTTCATTGCGTTGCCCAATAACAGACTGGCAGCACGTGCCTTTTTGAGTTGATTCCTTGCCGCCTTGCTGCCGCTTTTCTTTGCCTGGGCTGCAGATTTTCCGGCGGCAATTCTGGCCTTGTTGAGCTGGGCCTGAACGACCTTCATCTGCTTGCGCGCAACCGCCAGCTCTTTCTGGTGGGTCGCCACATAGTTGTCCCGTGCCTTGCTGATCTTTCTGTGCAGGCTGTGAAATTGTCCTTCCAGCTCCTCTACTACATGCGGTTTGGTAAATTTTGCTTTGGCCATTGTTGATCTCCAGTGAAAACGCTGTTTCGAATGTTACGGGAATATACCGCTGGTGACTCCAGTTTATTTTTCCTGCTCCATGGATTTTTCATACTCGCCACGCATCGCGAGGTGGTTGAGTCTGGCCCGTTTTACCAGCGCTGCCTGTGCGGCGGTCACGTTTTCCGGCTTGCCTTGCCAGGCTTGCAGAGCCTGTTGTTGCAGTGCCCGACCATAGGAGATCGTCAGATTCCAGCCGGCTTTTGCAGTCACACAATTTATCGCGTTAAGGTTCTCGGTTGCTTCTTCCGGCCCCTGACCGCCAGACAGAAAGTGAATGCCGGGTACCGCCGCCGGTACGGTTCGTTCAAGGGTTTTAATCGTCGCGCTGGCAACTTCCGCCGGTTTGGCACGACGACATTCCTTGCCGGGCAGCACCATATTCGGTTTCAGCAGCATCAATTCAAGCACTACATGGTGGCGATGCAGGGCATCGAATACGGCATGCAGTACATTTTCTGTCACTAGCTGATGGCGATCTATGTCGTGGCTGCCATCCATCAATACTTCCGGCTCTACAATCGGCACCAGACCCTCGGACTGACAGATCGCGGCATAGCGCGCCAGCATTTCCGCATTGGCCTGTATGCCGTGTGCCGAAGGAGCGCCGTTTTCCAGGCTGTACACCTCGCGCCACTTGGCAAATCGGGCGCCGGATGTTTTGTAGTCCCGCAGTCGTTCAGCAAGTCCATCCAGTCCAAAGGTGATCAGATCACCCGGCGACAGCGGCAACGGACCCTTGCCCTTGTCGACCTTGATTCCCGGGACGATCGCCTGCTGCCAGGCAGCTTCGGCGATCGAATCGCCGGTATCGGTATGTTGCAACAGGGTTTCTTCAAACAGGATGATGCCGCAGATGTAGTCGCCCAGACCCGGCGCCGTCACCAACAGATCGCGCCAGCGTCGGCGGCTTTCCTCGGTGGATTCAACCTGAATCTGGGCAAAGCGTTTGGCAATAGTGCCAGCGCTTTCATCTGCGGCCAGTATTCCGCGCCCGGGTTGGACCAGGTCATGTATGGTGGCTTCAAGTTCAGCAATGACTTCCATTAAAGATTTCCTGACTTCGGATAATGTGTTACAGCATTAAATCCCGTTCCGCCGACGAACGGCAACCGTATTTGCAAGAAAACAATGCATTGTTTGAGCTGGCTTAAGATATTGAATGTTGCGAAGGGTTCACTCGTAACGTAGGGCATCAATCGGATCAAGGTTTGCTGCCTTTGCGGCCGGAAGGATACCAAACAGGACACCGACAAAACCTGAGAATCCCAGTGCCAGCGCGATGGCCCATAATGGAATACTTGCCGGGGGGAATGAAGGAATATTGCTGGCAATGAGAACTCCCAGCCCGTAACCCAATGCCAGCCCGATCAAGCCGCCGAGCAGGGAGAGAAACATCGCTTCTATCAAAAACTGCAGCAGGATATGGTGACGCTTCGCACCGATGGCCTTGCAGATGCCGATTTCCCTGGTCCGTTCGGTCACCGACACGAGCATGATATTCATGATGCCGATACCGCCAACCAGCAATGAAATGGCGACGATACCGCCGATCACAACGGTGACCATATTGATGATGTTATCCACGGTATTCATCAACTGGTCAGGGGTCTGAATCACAAAGTCATCATCATCGCTGCCGGACAATCCATGCGCATTGCGCAGCAGATTGGTGACCTGCTGGCTTACCGACTCAACATCGCTGGTGTCACTGATGCTGAGTTGAATCTGAATGTCTGTTTGAGTGCGATTCCCCTGAATACTCTGCATGGTAGAGAAGGGCACCAGGGCAATATCATCCTGGTTGAAACCCATCATTTCACCTTTGGGTTCCAGCAGACCCACTACCTTGAACCATTCGCCACCCAGCTCGACATACTGATTGACAGGGTCGTCGGGCAGGCTCAGGTTTTCCCGTACCGAGTCGCCGATCACAACCACCCGGCGACGGGTCTGTTCATCGCTGTTGGCAATGAATCGTCCCCGGCTGGTAAAGAACTGGCCGACATCCTGGTAGGCATAAGTAGTGCCCATGATCTGGCTGAAGGCGGTCTGTGAGCCATATTTTATCTGTGCTGAGCGGGTCGCGTACAGAATCGGCGTGATCGAGGCGATACCGTCTACGCGTCGCTCAATGAGCTCCAGATCATCGGCAGTCAGTCGGGCACGAATGCCTTTCATCTGATCTTCCAGCGGAGTATAGGAGCGAATGGTCAGGCTGTTGGTTCCCAATGCAGAGAATTGCTGGCTGACCGAAGTGCGCAGTCCGTCGGTCAGGGACACGACGGCAATCA
>JBBDXV010000097.1:0-7219 GCA_040902165.1 Pseudohongiellaceae bacterium | reverse complement strand
GTTTCCTGGCATAGCGACAACGAACCTGAGCTGGGGCCCCAACCGGTTGTGGCTTCGGCCAGTTTCGGTGCAGAACGCCGCTTTGAATTGCGACATAAAACCCGCAAAGACCTGAAAAAATTCACCGTGATGCTAGGTGACGGATCGGTATTGCTTATGAGTAAAACTACTCAAAATAACTGGTTACACCAGATACCTAAAACGCCACATGTCACTGGAGCGCGAATCAACCTGACGTTTCGATTGATCTGCGAGCCAGGCCGGATCAAACGAAACAAGAAGTCTCTCGACAATGCCTGATCTACATCACCGTCACCGTTAGTTATCAAAGAGGCCGTTCATTGGATCAGTTTGATGTTTGCATTGTTGGCGCCGGAGCTGTCGGACTGGCCATAGCGCGTCAGTTACTTTGCAATGGTGGCGACAGCAAGCACCTCAAGCTTGTTCTGCTTGAACAGAATTCCAAATACGGGCAAGGCATCAGCAGTCGAAATAGCGAGGTAATTCATGCGGGCATTTATTACCCGCCAGGCAGCCTCAAGGCAAAGTTGTGCGTTCGAGGGCGGCATCTGCTCTATGAATACTGTAGTCGCTACAAAGTGCCATGCAAGCAAACAGGCAAGTTGATCATCGCCCAGGAGGTTGAGCAGACTGCTTTGCTGGCTTTGCGGAACAATGCAGTTGCCAGTGGAGTTGATGACCTGGAATGGGTCGACAAGGCAAGACTTCACAAACTGGAATCTGCCGTGCACGCAGAGCACGCACTCTATTGTCCGCATAGCGGGATCATTGATGGTCATCAGTTTATGCAGACCATGCTATTCGAAGCCGAGTCCGCAGGCTTAATGTATGTACCTAGAACCAGCGTGATAAAAATCAAACAGGCAGACCTGGGGTTCATGGTGACCAGCACTTCGCAGCAACAGCCTGAAGAGAGTTTTCAATTCCGATCCACAGTAGTCATAAATAGTTGCGGTCTTGACGCGCAGAATCTAGCCATGCATATCGATGGACTTGCTGTGGAACTCATTCCTCCGATATTTCCATGTAAGGGTTCCTATTTTGAATATCGCGGCAAGAGTCCGTTCCGACATCTGGTGTATCCCCTACCTGAATCTGGGATCAGGAGTCTGGGGATTCACGGGACCCTGGACCTCGCCGGGCAATTGCGTTTTGGTCCTGATGCCGAGTTTGTAGATGAACTGGATTACACAGTTGACCCGGGTGCCAGAGACAAGTTTGCAGAAGCAATTCGCAATTACTTTCCCACCCTTGAAAAGGAACGACTTGTCCCTGCCTACAGTGGTATTCGTCCCAAACTTTCCGGACCCGGACAAGGCTTTGCCGATTTTATGATACAGGACGAATCAGAACACGGCATGCAGGGCCTGCTGCAGCTGTTTGGAATTGAATCACCAGGCCTGACTGCGAGCCTGGCATTGGGAGAAATGATTCAAAGCCGGGTTGTTAAGTTGCTTGCCTGAATAAATCAAATTAACTGGCCAACAACAGGGATGTTGTTCCTTCTGATCCTGAAAGCGGGGCAATACAGGATTCAATCATCAATCGGACTTTGTTATCGGTCTCCGTAATCTGTATACCGATGCCGCGTGATCCCTGCTTTTCACCTTTTGCGGAATCAATCCAGACTACCAGTCCTGTGACCAAATGTGTTCCTGCGTTCCCTGGCAATTCAATGAGTGCTATCAATTTCTCTCCAAGTTGAAATAGCGTTTCGGTAGGAATGAAAAGGCCGCCCCCCTGTATAAAAGGCATATAGGCAGCTGACAGTATTTTTGTGTCATTGAATACTATAAAAAGTACCGGAGAGCTGCTCATGTTTAACCAGGTGTGAAGGATTCTGCCAGGGAATTCCAGCCGCATCAGCTGGCACTAAACAGCCAGCGCAATTTTGTACCAACGCCATACCAGTGACTGAAGAATCAGCCCGGCATTGGGATTGGTTGAACCTGTCAATTCCCTGCTTGCGGAAAGAGACTGTTGGTTCAAGGTCAGCAACAACGCCAGCACGTCGTTCTTTGCTTCAGTGGTGAGCAATCTCAACTTGTCTACGAGCCGACCAAGACCCGCCTCCCGCGGCAAATCTTCTCTTTGCGTTAACAGGTATTTAATCAATATAGACGATGCTTGCCAGAACTGCGTAACCAATTGAAGAATTTCTATTTCCCTGTAGAGTGAAACCAGGCCAATCGGTTGAACCTCACCTGCCCACATGGCGCCAAGCCCCGAGAAAATCTTTGTCCTGACCTCCATAGAACCGTCCCTGGCCATGCTGAGGGCTTTCAATGGACATCCATTTGCGGCGATCAGCAACTGTTTCGCATCGTGATCCGGCAGGCTTTTTGTCAGCCATCGGCTCGCAGTCTCATAATCAGGTGCGCGGAAATTGATTCTCTGACAGCGGCTGCGAATGGTTGGGAGTAACACTCCAGGACGGCTACTGGTCAGTAACAAGACCGTATTACCTGGGGGCTCTTCCAGGGTCTTGAGCAATGCGTTAGCCGCCGAAAGATTGAGCGATTCCGCATCTCTTAGAATTACGACCTTCAGGCGCGATGAATGGGCAGTTTTACTTGTGAAGCTTGCCAGTGCCCTGATCTGATCCACCTTTAGAACCCGACTGCCCTCCTCCGGTTCGACGATCAACAAATCAGGTTGACTACCACTGGCAAGCAAGATGCAGCTTTTGCATACTCCGCAGGCTGCCCCCTGCCTGTAATTTTCGCAGAGCAGCAATGCTGCTGCAGCTTCGGCAAATTCATTTTTCCCCAGCCCTGACTCACCGCATAACAAGTATGTATTGGCAACCCGGTCTTGTCGTAGCTGGCTGACAAGTTGAGACCAAAGAGTTTCTTGCCAGGGATAGGGAGCCAAGCTGTTCATTTGCCTTGCCACCTGACGCAGTATCTAATCAAAACGTCATTGATTTGCGCTTGTACCTCTGCAAGCGAAAGATTTGCATTGATCACTGCACATCGGTCAGGAAATTCCCTGGCGCGACCAAGATAAACTTCTCTTACAGCATGGAAAAACTGCAGCTTCTCACTTTCAATCCTGTCCAGAGCGCCTCTGCTGGCAGCCCGTTTCAGACCAATTTCGGGGTCCAGATCCAGGATCAGGGTCAAATCCGGCTGGAAGTCACCGTGTACTATCTTTTCAAGCAAGGCGATGCTGGAACTTTCAATTTTCCTGCCACCTCCCTGGTAGGCATAGGTTGCATCGGTAAATCTGTCACAAAGAACCCACAGCCCGTTTGCAATGGAAGGCCTGATCACCCTGGCCAGGTGCTGTGCACGCGCCGCAAACACCAATAGCAATTCAGCAACCGGGTCAATTAATTCTTCTTTTTCATTGAGCAGGATCTGCCGTAAGGCTTCAGCAACTTTTGTCCCTCCGGGCTCACGCGTAACGACATGTTGAATTTCCTTGCGAGAAAGAAATTCACGAATAAAAGCAATATTGGTGCTCTTGCCGACACCTTCTACGCCTTCAACAGTGATGAACTTTCCGGGTTTGGTTGTCATAGTGAAACTACTGCGGTTGATTGTCAGGAACTTCCAGCTGATAACGCCTTACAGCCAAATTATGTTCTTCCAGAGTTGAGGAAAAGTAGTGAGTTCCATCTCCACGGGATACAAAATAGAGATGGTCACCCGGTTCCGGTTGCAACACAGCTTCAAGTGACGCTCGACCCACCAGTGCTATCGGTGTTGGCGGCAAGCCATTGTGGCGATAGGTGTTGTAGAGATTTTCTTCGTTCTGCAGATCTTCCCTGCGTAAATTGCCGTCAAAAACCTCCCCGATACCATAGATAACAGTCGGATCTGATTGCAGGCGCATACCGTTTTCAAGCCGTCGAATAAACACGCCGGCGATTTGGGGTCGTTCGCTGCTTGCGGCAGTTTCCTTTTCGACAATAGATGCCAGTATTAAAGCCGAATACGGTGTTTCAAAAGGGAGCGCACCGAGTCGCTGCATCCAGGTTTGTTCCATAACATCTAACATTCTGAGGTTCGCTCGTTTCAGGATTTCCAGATCAGTCGTATTGGCAGTGTATTGATAGGTATCGGGGAAAAACATCCCTTCAGGATTGCTCATCTCAAGGCCAAGTGAATGTGCAAGCTCCGGATAGGATACCGCGGACAGCGTAACTGATATACGTTCGCTGTTCTGGATCTCCTCTAATACCTGTTTCAAAGTCCAGCCTTCAATCAGACGTATGCGGTATTGCTGGACATCACCGCGAACCAGTTTGTCCATCAGTGTCAGCGGTGTCAATCCAGGGATCAACTCATACTGGCCAGCCCTGACCCGAGTCTCAAGACCTTTCAGCTTTGCCCATATTCGCAACCCGGTAGAACCCGGTAACAATCCTTCGTATTCCAGCTTTTCGGCCAGTGCATTAAAGGCCATACCATCAGGGACTTCGAATGACAGGTTAGTCCCTATAAGCAATGGTGCATTCAATTTCTCCCACCAGAAGTTGATCAAGAGCATGCCCGCCAGCAGCAAAGTTGCGGCCGCAAGGGTAAAAAGACTGATCAGGCGATTGCGCATCAATTGATTCTCTTTCTGACATCAGCAGGTTTTTGGAACAGGCTCCGCAAGATCAGCAAGTTTTACTGACCGTGCCAATCTGGTCATTGGCCCAATGGGAAAATCATATGCCGCGTCGGTGTGCTGCACCCGGACTATGGGCCAAATGCCTGCAACGCTATTACACAAGAATGCTTCGTCGGCATTGTACAGCGACTGAAGCGGTATCGGCTCTATCGAAACTACCTGTCCTGCAGCCCGCAGATATTCAAGCAAATACTCCCGCATTACACCTGATACACCGGATAATCGCAGATCCGGCGTAAACAACTGACTGTTCCTGGCGATAAAGAGATTGCTACGTGTTCCTTCAATAAGCTCACTGTCGATGTTCAGCATCAAGCCTTCAGTAAACCCGTCAGTAATTTCCCTGGCGGCCAATACCTGCTCGAGCCTGTTGAGGTGTTTATGTCCTGCCAGCGTACCTTGCCCAATGGTTTGTCGACATATCATTACCTTGATTCCTTGCTCGGCCTGTAACTCCAGGTCAGCTGGCAAAGCGTGAAACTGCAGTATTCTGGTTGGGGTCGTATTCTCCGGAGGTTGGTATCCTCGTCCTCCGGCACCGCGGGAAATAATGATCTTTACGATGCCGTCAGCGGGTGAGAGGTCAAGTAATTTCTGCAGGTCCCTGACGACATTATCCGGTGAAATGTCGATGCTCAGAGCACTGCAACCACGTAGAAGACGTTGAAAATGCTTCTTCCACAAGACCGGACGGCCTTGAATTACCCTGATGGTTTCAAACAAGCCATCTCCGTAGAGCAAACCCCGATCATTGATGGATATGCGCTCCTCCGGTTCACCGTTGATCAACATTACAGGGTCTCACGCTGAGGTATTCTAAATCCTGGAAGAATGCGAATGATATGACTGTCGCACTTGTGAATCCTTATTTCAATTTCCCGAAAATGAGGCTGCCGTTGGTTCCACCAAAGCCGAAGGAATTGCTGATGGCGATATTTACCTTTCGATCACGACTGTGGTGTGGAACATAATCAAGATCACACCCGGCGTCAGGGTTGTCGAGGTTAATCGTCGGGGTAACGAGCTGGTCGCGTATGGACAGCACGGAAATAATAGCTTCTGCCGCACCGGACGCACCTAACAGGTGTCCGATCATGGATTTGCTGGAGCTTATACAAAGACTATAGGCATGTGGTCCAAATACAGATTTGATCGCCTGGGTTTCTGCCATGTCACCAGCCAGTGTAGACGTCCCATGAGCATTGATGTAATCGACTTCATCCGGATTCAGCCCGGCACTGGCCAGGGCATTGCGCATGCAACGTGCTGCACCGGCCCCGCCTTCGGAAGGCGCAGTCATATGGTAGGCATCACCGCTCATCCCGAAGCCGATCAATTCAGCATAAATCCTGACACCGCGCTTTTTGGCGTGCTCGAATTCTTCCAATACCATCACGCCGGCACCATCGCTAAGGACAAAACCATCCCTGTCTCTGTCCCAGGGTCTGCTGGCGGCGGCCGGATTGTCATTTCTTGTTGACAGTGCGCGTGCCGCGCAGAATCCCCCAAGGCCGACTGGAGAAGTCGCTTTTTCAGCACCGCCGGCAATCATGACATCTGCCTGATTGGTGGCAATCATTTGCGCGGCGATGCCGATGTTGTGTGTACCGGTAGTACAAGCAGTAGTCAACGCTATATTTGGGCCCTGAAATCCGAATCGAATTGAAAGTGCGCCGGCAATCATATTGATAATTGATCCGGGCACAAAAAACGGTGATATTTTCCTTGGCCCTGAAGAACGGACCATGAAGGAAGTTTCTTCAATTGATGTTATGCCGCCGATCCCCGATCCGATTGCCACGCCGATACGTTCCGGGTCTTTTATATGGTCATTGAGCCCGGCATCATGTACGGCCTGTATCCCGGCAGCGAGGCCATATTGAATGAAAACATCCATTCGCCTCGCGTCCTTGGCATCCATATATGGGCTGCTGTCAAAATCTTTGACAGTTCCTGCAAATTTGGTTGAAAAATCAGAAACGTCAAAATGCGAGATCATGCTGATGCCGCTCTGACCCAGTTTTATTGCAGCCCAGGATGAATTTACGTCATTTCCAAGCGGGGTAAGCAGCCCCAAACCGGTAACCGCTACTCGTCGACCATTCACTGCACACTTCTCCGGATGAATTAAGTGTTAGAAAGGCTCATAAATACAAAAGCTACTCCAGTTTGCTGCTGGAGTAGCTTCTTGAATTCAATCAAGCCCCTGCTTACAGGTGCTGGTTAATGTAATCGATTGCCAGTTGTACCGTAGTGATTTTTTCCGCCTCTTCATCTGGAATTTCGGTTTCGAATTCTTCTTCCAAGGCCATTACCAGTTCAACGGTATCCAGTGAGTCAGCGCCCAAATCCTCGACGAAAGAAGCTGATGTTTTTACCTCCTCTTCCTTAACGCCAAGTTGTTCGCATACGATTTTCTTAACGCGTTCTTCAATGCTGCTCATAGTGATTTTTTGCTCCCAATGTCTCCAGTTTTACGCGGCCTTTTTACCCTGGCTGGTTGTTTCAAACCGAACCCGTAAAATCCAGCTCGCAAGTTTACATCTATTTTTATTTAGTTGTAATCTTTAACTAC
>JBBDXV010000096.1:0-1139 GCA_040902165.1 Pseudohongiellaceae bacterium | reverse complement strand
AATGGCTGGAGGCACTGGCCCAGGTAAAACGCAGCAAGGACAACTGGCTGCTGCTTTCCGGCCAGGACTTGACCCGGCCTGACCAGGGCAGACTGGTGTGCAGCTGTTATGAAGTAGGGGTCAACCAGATAGAGGAAGCAATCAACAGCGGCGCACGGGACCACGTCGCCCTCGGAAATCTGCTGCGTTGTGGTACCAACTGCGGCTCCTGCATCCCCGAACTGAAACAGCTCTGCGACAGGTAGGGACACTTATAACTTAACAACTTAAGCCGTCCAAATCAAAGGGTCAGATTCATTTGATTTTTCTGAATTACTGTCAAACAGGGCAGATACTAGAAATCAAGCGAATCTGACCCTTTGATTTTCCTCAGGCCGGACAGATATCAAATGCCAGGCTGATACGCTCCTCGTCCGAACTGAAGGGCACGGTGTTATGCCAGTAGTACGAAGGGAAGGTGACCAGATCGCCTTCGTTCGGCTCATGTGATCGCAAGGCCAGTGGATTACTCACTGCATATTTTTCGTCGGGCGAACCAAACTCGATCCATCCGGCCTTGTTGGCCTCTCCTGAATGCACTTCGGCTGGAATCTTCACGTAATAACAACCACTGAGCCAGGCCCGAGGGTGAATGTGGGGACGCTGGAAACCGCCGGCACGCAGACGCACGGTCCAGGAATCCAGAATCTGTCGCTGCGGCAACCAGCCTGGATAAAGATGATTCTGCACCAGCGCGGCCTGTTCTGCGGCATGTTTGAATGCGACTCCAATCAGCCGGTTCATTTCTACCATGGCCGGGTCCTGGATATGAGAAATGGACCGACTATGCAGTCCATTCACAGTAGCCTGGCCTTGAGGATCCTGTTCCATCGTGACGTGTTTATCCAGACACTCGACAAGCTGTCGATTGAATTCTGCGGTGGTCCCGAAAGCCTCACTCACCTGCACCTGATTCGGCAGTAATAACTGTTCATAACGATACAGGTCCAGCAGTCCCGCTTCATTGCCCTGGTGATTAAGCAATACCGACTGCAGGGCCAGTGCGCGATTGTTCATGCCGGCTGACGCAAGGGACAAATTGAGAAACTCTTCGGCTTTTTCCAGGTTCTTTCTAAGCAGCCATTGTTCGCCAATCTGGT
>JBBDXV010000095.1:0-7272 GCA_040902165.1 Pseudohongiellaceae bacterium | reverse complement strand
AACCAGCGAGGGCGAAAGTCCTCCGAGAGTTCGAATCTCTCCCCCTCCGCCATTTGTCTGTCTATATTTTGCTCCGGGTTTCCTGCTGACTCATTCGTTGTCGGTGGTCTGCGCCGAAATCGCGTCGATCCAATCCCTTATCATCAGACCATTGACATATTTGATCGCCACTAATCCTTGATTGGGTAATTGCGCAGACCGATTCTCATGGTTTTATACTACAGCGACCGGCTTCAAACCGGTCGTAATTCCTCCTAGAGTTCATCTAGCCTTCAGGCCCTCGCAAGAGGGCCTTTTTTCAGGTTTGATTCTCTAATTGAGGATGAGACGGCTGGCTTGATTCCGGTTAGCGAGAAAGCGTTGTGACAGGGTCTGCAGGTCGACAAGGATATATCCGCTTTCAAGTAACAACGGATCAACTTCCTCGACTTCGTCCAACTCTGCATCTGCATTGCTACTTGCACCGCCTGCATCAACGGCTTCAGGATCAGTCACTTCATTTACTGCGAGCGCTTCCGTCAGGTCTCCACTGTCGGCATCTGATTCTTCCTCTTCCCACTCGCGAAGCGGTAATCCCTTGAGTAATCTGCGCATATTTTCGGCGTCAAATTCCTGTCGCCGATCCGCCTCACGTTCGGCCTTGACCATTTCTTCATTCAGGGAAAGGGCAGTGCGTTCACGGTAAACCTTTGAACGTTCAATCTGATCTCTCAGATAAATAAAGTCCGGAGACGAAACAGTGCGTTGTTCATGTAAAGCGAGCAATTCCGGCAAAAGCGGTTTGATCGGGTAATAAGAACTGTATTCAACCGGACGCACGGTATCCCAGGGCAATGCACCATCAAGGGCGCTTTCACCCAAATCCTCATAGCTTTGCAGAATGTCCGGAAATTCTATGTCAGGAAGCACGCCACGGTGTTGCGTGCTTTCACCGGAAATCCGGTAAAACTTGGAGCGGGTAAGTTTTACCTGTCCGTACTCCATCGGAATAATTTCCTGTACGGTTCCCTTGCCGAAGGTCTGACCGCCAAGAACCACACCACGTTGATAATCCTGGATCGCACCGGCAAAAATCTCCGAGGCGGAGGCACTGGTTCTGTTTACCAGTACTGCCAGGGGACCGTCGTATACCACTTCCGGATCATTGTCTCCAAACGCTCTGGTAAAACCGTTGCGAAGCCCTTCATAACGAATCTGTACCGTGGCACCTGTATCTATAAACAGCCCAACGAGAGAATTTACTTCACTGAGTGAGCCGCCGCCATTATTGCGCAGATCCACTACCACGCCATCTACCCCTTCGGCATTCAATTCTTCCAGCAGAACTTTTACATCTCGCGTCGAACTCACATAGTCTTTTTCACCACGGGCAGCTGCTTCAAAATCAAAATAGAAAGTTGGCAGATGGATTACACCAATACGATAAACCGTATTCATATAGTCCAGTTCGATAATTTCCTTGCTGGCCAGTTGTTCTTCCAGTTTGACTGTATCTCTCGTAATGCTGACAATTTTTGCACTGCTTTCGCTAACAGTTTCTGCCGGTATAACATTGAGGCGAACGACTGTACCTTTTTCGCCGCGAATCTGATCGACCACATCATCCAGGCGCATTCCCACAACATCTTTTATATCGCCATCCGGACCCTGGCCGATTCCGATTATCTTGTCTCCTGCCTGAAGGTCGCTGCCGCGTTCTGCAGGACCGCCTTTGATCAACTCAACCACCTTGGTGTATTCATCTTCGGTAGTAAGCTGTGCGCCAATTCCTTGCAAGGAAAGTGACAGCCCCATATTGAAATTTTCTGAATCACGGGGAGAAAAATATGACGTATGCGGATCGACCGTTCGCGCAACGGTAGCGAGATAAACCTGAAACACATCCCGGTCATTTGTTTTTACAATCTGATTCAGTTGATTGCGATAACGCTTGCTGAGTTTGTCGCGAATCTCGTCGTCACTGTCACCAGTCAGCTTCAGACTCAAAACACTGTTTTTGACTCGAAGCCGCCACAATTCGTCAAGCTCTTCAACCGTGCTTGCGAATTCAGCATCCTCACGATCAATTTCGATAGATTCATCGAGCGTAAAATCCATCGTCGGGATGGATTGTTCTATCTCATTGATCGCGTAGATAAGTCGCTCAATCAATCTTTGCAGATACAAATTATAAATTTCGAACCCGGGCTCAACGTTTCCACTTTTTAGACTGTCGTCCAGCGTGTATTTAAACGGGGAAAGATAGTTAACATCACTCTGAAGAAAATACAGTCGTGAACTGTCAAGCGTATCAATATAGGTATCAAACAGTTGTGCAGAAAAAGCGTCATTGATGCTTACGTCTGAATAATGTTTTTCTTCCAGTTCCTTGAGCAGGGCTATTGCTGTCTGACCGTAGACCGGCAGACTATCGAGCGGTTTATATAGCGATTCCACTTCAAGTACAGGATTCAGATACGCGGCTTCCTGCGCGCCAAGCGGTACACAGATCGCCAGGGCCAAAGCCGCAGCAATTTTTGAGGAAACAAAACGCAAATGTTTCAGGTTACGCATACTCTTGGTCCTATATTTGTGCAGAGCCGCAGCAATGCAAGAGACTAAGCCAATTTAACGCGGGAATGAAGCCATTAGCGGCCGAATTCACCCTGGTTGACTCGTTTCCTGCGATAAATTCATTGTTTGATCAGCTTTTGCCTTGCCGAAGCATGACGTTCAGCTCGTTCTACATCGATATAGCGGTCAGTAATGGCACTTGAACCATGACCGGCGTCATCGCGTACATGTTCACGCGGACGGTGCTTTACATCCTCTGAGATGCCTGTGTGCCGTAACCAGTGGACCGTGGCTGCAGCCAGGCGCTCTGCTTCCTCCGGGAATCCTTCCCGACGCATTTTTTCCACCGCCAGGTTAAAACAAGCCTGCACTATACCGCGAATCTGACGCGTGCTAGTGATGCCGCCGTTCCCACGGGTTTTGTGGATTAACGGTGTGGATTCACCAGGACCAGGTAGTGCCGACAGACCACGCGAAAGCCGGTAGCGTCTGAGCGCGTTGAGCATCGCGTCAGATACCGATATTTCCCGTTCTTTGTTTCCCTTGCCAACTGTCTGAAACCACCAGTTTCCTTCCTGATCGGCCTGGAAGTGGCCCATTTGCGGGCTCCAGCGGGGCGTATCAACCAACTCGGAAATTCTCAGGTACATGGCATAGAGGCTGTTCATGATGAACAGCGTCCGCTCATGAACTTGTGGGTCTTTTTTGGCCAGATTCTCCGCCGTTTCAATCAGAAAGCTCCATTGCAAGGGAGACAAGCGACGGATTTTCGACTGCCCCTGACGCTTGCGCAGAAACTTGCTTTTCTGACGAATTTGGGACACCGGGTTTGCAGCCAGCCGGTTTTCCTGAATCAGGAAATTGAAAAAGCTGCCCAGTACGCTGAACAAAGACTGCAGGCCGGCCTGGGACGCTGCGTACGCTGTGCCTGGTGCTGATACATACGGACGCCATTCCGGGTTACCTAGCCGCGTTCCCTCTTGACTGACAAACCTGGCAACGTTTTTGGTTCCTATCCAAACCGGCGGAGGGTTTTTCGAAAATTCTATATAGCTTTCAATGTCATCTCTTGTTATCGCTTTTAATTGCTTTTTTGCTATCAGGAAGCACCACTGAAGAAAGTGTTCAAGCTCGCGGCGATAAGTTGAAAAGGTATCAGGACTGCCGCGATAACTGTAAAGAAATTCGCTGGCGCACTGATAATCCTCAAGGGCAGTTTCCGGGTACGTCAAAGTAAGTCCCATTGCCTTGAGATCCGTAACCGGTGCCTTGAACGGATTGGGCATCTCTTCCAGGGTATCGAAAAACGGTTGGGGTGGTTTGAGTTTAGACATTAATTTAAAGGATTAACCCGTTGAATGGTTTGGAGCCAGACATGTAGCTGTAATTCCATGTGGCACATCAGTATTGTCGTCGGCAGGAAAGCAGGGAAGTACAGCATATTAAGCATCAAGAACTTAGCTTTAACCTGACTACTCCGGCTGGTAATTGAGCAGTTAAAGCAGTTGTTCCCGATGCGCTTACTGCCAGGAAGGTTTTCAAATATACTTGAGCCCGGATTTAGACGGTGACGCACTCCGAATTTTATCAGCTGATAATAGTTAATTAAAAACCCCCAAGGTTATCCGAGGCATAAATATGAATATTCACAGAAAACTTGCATTGGGACTATTGCTGTATGCAATTGCCTGGCCGGCATTGGCGCAGGACTGGTCGGTGCCTCGCACTGCAAGTGGTCGGCCGGATTTGCAGGGCATTTACACCAACAAGACCTTGACGCCATTGACCAGACCTCAGGAGCTTGGTGAGATACGGGCTTTGAACCCGGAACAGGTTGCACGCATGCATAATGACCGGCAGCAATATCTGGACGCGGAATTTGCCGACAGTGACCCGGAACGTACTGCCGGGGTTGGCGCACAATCCGGTGATGACGGGAATACCGACGACGGTTATAACGAGTTCTGGAAGGATGAAGGATCGATAATTCAAGTGATAAACGGTGAGCACCGATCGTCGATCGTGATCGATCCCGCCAACGGTCAAATTCCCTTCAAGGGTGATATGCGATCAATGTTCCGTCGTGATCCAGGGCTGCCGGCTCCCAGCGACGGTCCAGAAGGCAGGCCGTTGGCGGAGCGCTGTTTACTGTCCTTTGGCTCCCATTCCGGCCCCCCCATGCTGCCAGTCATGTACAACAATAATTACCAATTTATTCAAACAGATGACTACGTGGTCATCCTCGCAGAGATGGTTCACGACGCGCGTATTATTCGTATCGATGATGAGCCGATGACCAACATGAAGAAGTGGATGGGAGACTCGACAGGTCGCTGGGAAGGCGACACCCTGATAGTCGAGACCCTTGGCTTTCATCCGCAGCAAAGTTTCAGAGGATCTTCTGAAAATCTGAAAGTAATTGAAGAGTTTACCAGGGTTTCTGATTCTGAAATCTTGTATCGGTTTACGCTAGAGGATGACACTGTATTCAATGCACCCTGGACTGGCGAGCTGATGTTTAATGCCCGACCCTCAGATGAAGTGATGTATGAATACGCCTGTCACGAAGGAAATTATGCACTGCCAGGTATTCTGGCCGGTGCCCGCAGACTGGAGCAACTGGGACGTGAGGCCCAGGGCGCTTCATCAAACTAGGTTTTCAGATAGATGAAATCACAAACGGAGGGCGGTTCCCTCCGTTTTTTTTGCCCATTAAACACTCATAGAAGCAGGCATAGCGTTTAGGAGAATGTATATGAAAAAAGCTTTATTACTAATTGGTTTTATTATCTATATGACTTTCCCTGTCGCACAGGAAAACGCGCCGGTTGCGACCGATATCAGTGCTGAAGCAATCCGGCAATTTATAGACGGATTGCCCCGAGATGCGGTGAGCGATCGCGCGATTCGCGTTGTCGAAGTGACCGGAGACTATCGGGTCGGAGTTTATGGCGTATACCGGCCGCAGGCTTTTCCTGGAGACGCCAATCTGCACGAAGTTAACACGACCGAGATCTATTACATGCTGAAGGGCAGCGCGACTTTGGTTACCGGCGGTCAAATGGTTGAGCCGTATCGACCGGAGCCCACAAGTACCAGCCTTAGAGCACCGAGTATCGTCGGTGGCGTCAGCCGCAAGCTTGTACCGGGAGACGTCGTGATAATCCCGGGCCACACACCGCATTGGTGGAGTGAGCTTGAGACTGACATTGAATATCTGATATTTCGGCCCGATCCGGATAACCGCTTGAGAATTCAATAAGCCGAAGCAGGTAAACTGTTAATGTAATTTATAAAAGTATGCCTGATTAGATTGATAATAATGATCAATTTAACTAGAAAGGGGATTTCTGATGTTTGTATTTGATTGGTTGCTGAGTCCGGAAGCCTGGCTGGCATTGTTCACCTTGATCACGCTTGAAGTCATTCTGGGAATCGACAATATCGTCTTTATATCCATTCTGGTCGACAAGCTTCCGGCTGATCAAAAAGAACGGGCGAGACGCGCGGGAATCTCTCTGGCTCTGGTTAGCCGGTTGATTTTATTGGGTTTTATTGCTTGGATAATCGGACTTGTCGAGCCATTGTTTGAATTGTTTGAAATGGAATTTTCCTGGCGCGATTTGATCATGATCGGGGGCGGCTTGTTTTTACTTGCCAAATCGACGAATGAAATCCACGAAAGCCTGGAACATTATGATGGGCAGCAAAACAAAGGCGGGCGCCATGGCTTTGTCGCGGTAATCGCGCAAATTGCAGTTCTCGATATGGTTTTCTCGCTTGATTCAGTTTTGACTGCGGTAGGACTGGTAGAGCATCTTTCGATCATGGCAGTTGCGATCGTGATTTCTGTCATTGTCATGCTGTTGGCGGCAAAGGCAGTGGGCGAGTTTGTCGAGCACAATCCAACGGTCAAAATGCTGGCTTTGTCATTTCTGATGCTGATTGGTTTCACCTTGATCGCTGATGGCTTCGAGGTGCATGTGCCGAAAGGTTATATCTACGGTTCGGTGGTATTTTCAATGTTTGTCGAGATGCTGAACCTCGCAGCCAGAAAACGCCGTAAGACCCAAACCTTGCAGCTGTACAGGCGTAATGTATAAACGACGGACGCAGGGGTGGTCAATCTTTGATTGTGGCCGTTGCGCTATTTCCGGTAATCTTTATTACCGGAAATAGAAGATTATCAAGAAACACCATCGCTTAGCGCTAAACCGTATTATATCAACATGTTAATTGATCAATTTAAACCAGTTTCTAATCCATTTTAGCTTAGTGTTTTCGAGCCTTACAGCATGACTCAGCAAGCCCTGTTTGAATCGCCCGCTACGCTGTTACCCAAGGTACATAGCTTGCCCGATTGCGTGCTGACCGAATTCCCAAGGGCGTTCTCAGCTAAGGAAAGCAGTTCCTGCTTCGCCCGCCTGCGCGCAGAACTCCGCTGGGAGCAGCCTGAAATCAGGATTGCCGGACGCAATCTGAAAATACCCAGACTGCAGTGCTGGATGGGAGATCCTGGATCAGCCTATGGGTATTCAGGGTTAAGGCTACAAATTCAGCCATGGACCGAACCCGTCCTCTGTATTCGCAACCACGTGGAACGACTGACCGGTGAGGCGTTCAATGCGGTTCTCATTAACTATTACCGCGATGGCAATGACAGCGTTTCCTGGCATAGCGACAACGAACCTGAGCTGGGGCCCCAACCGGTTGTGGCTT
>JBBDXV010000094.1:0-1157 GCA_040902165.1 Pseudohongiellaceae bacterium | reverse complement strand
GGCGCCTGTCATCTGCTTTGTCCGTGAAAAATCAACACGGGACGGGCGCGGTCTGCTGCAGCACCTCATACCACCCGGTGCCGATCACTGCGGTTTGTTTCTTTCGATCAAGCATCAGCCTTATCGCAGTAGCCGTCAGGAAATGATGAAATGTTCTCGATAGTAGCGCAGCTCTTCGACAGAATCGCGTATGTCATCCAGCGCCACATGCTTGCCCTGTTTGACCAGACCAGCCATGATTTCCGGCTTCCAGCGCTTCGCCAGCTCCTTCACCGTGCTCACGTCCAGATTGCGATAATGGAAGAAGGCTTCCAGTTGCGGCATGTATCTTGCCAGAAAGCGCCGATCCTGACAGATGCTGTTGCCGCACATAGGCGAACAGTTAGGTTCAGACCAGCGCTGCACAAATTCAATCGTCTGCCGCTCGGCTTCCGCACAGCTCGTCTGACTTGATTTGACCCGATCAATCAGACCTGACGCACCATGGTGTGACTGGTTCCACTCGTCCATCTTGTCCAGTTCAGATTGCCCCTGATGAACGGCAAAGACAGGGCCTTCGGCCAGAATCTCAAGATTGGAATCGGTAATGAGGGTAGCGATCTCGATGATCACATGCTCGTTCGGCAGCAAGCCGGTCATTTCCAGGTCCAGCCAAATAAGGTTTTGTTGTTTGTCCACGCCGGGAAGTATCCGTCTGTTTCAGCTTGTGATTCGCCTTTGTCAGGCCGCGTCATTGTAGCAAAGCCGACAGCAACCGAGTATGCAATAATGCCCGGCCTGTCAGACATCAAGCTTCAATATGAGCAAACGCAGACTAAATCGACAACAGCAGGAACGTATCGCGACGCGGCAGACGCAGAAACTGCGGCGGGCTGATGCCGTTGCGAATGTCGAGAATGTCGGAGATCTGGGACCGGAAACACCCGGGCTGGTTATCTGTCATTACGGTCAACAGCTGGAAGTGGAATCAACCGGACCGGAGTTGGCCGGTCGTCGGTTTCGCTGCCACCAACGCAGCAATCTGCCACCACTGGTGAGCGGCGACCGGGTTGTCTGGCAGGCAAACGGCGATGCCAGCGGCGTGGTGGTGGCACTCACTCCCCGCCACAATGTGTTTTACCGCCCGGGTTTTGGTGGCGTGTTGAAACCGGTTGCTT
>JBBDXV010000093.1:0-1158 GCA_040902165.1 Pseudohongiellaceae bacterium | reverse complement strand
GCTTGCCGAAAATAAACGGCTTGAACAGTTCGAGGGCCATTTTCTTCGGCAAACCGCATTGATGCAGTTTGAGTGTAGGACCCACGACAATCACTGAACGACCCGAGTAATCCACGCGTTTACCCAGCAGATTCTGCCGGAACCGGCCCTGCTTTCCCTTGATCATGTCGGCAAGGGATTTCAGCGGTCGTTTGTTGGATCCGGTAATGGCGCGTCCGCGTCGACCGTTGTCCAGCAGCGCATCAACTGCTTCCTGCAGCATCCTCTTTTCATTTCGCACGATGATGTCAGGGGCGTTCAGGTCCAACAGACGTTTGAGTCGATTGTTGCGATTGATCACCCGACGATACAGATCATTCAGATCGGAAGTCGCGAAGCGGCCGCCATCCAGCGGTACCAGGGGACGCAGGTCCGGAGGCAACACCGGCAGTACGGTGAGAATCATCCAGTCGGGTTTATTGCCGGAATCCGCAAACGCTTCCAGCAGCTTCAGTCGCTTGGACAACTTCTTCAGCTTGGTTTCAGAATTGGTTTGCGGGATTTCTTCACGCAACTTCGCAACTTCACCATGCACATCCATATCGCGCATGAGTTGCTGCACCGCTTCCGCGCCCATTTTGGCTTCGAACTCATCACTGAATTCTTCCATTGCCTCGTAGTATTGTTCATCGGAGAGCAGCTGACCTTTTTCCAGGGTGGTCATGCCGGGATCAGTCACTACGAATGATTCGAAGTAAAGAATCCTTTCGATATCACGCAAGGTCATATCCAGCAACAATCCGATTCGGGACGGCAGACTCTTTAAAAACCAGATATGTGCCACCGGACTGGCCAGTTCGATATGGCCCATACGGTCGCGACGAACTTTCGACAGCGCTACTTCCACGCCGCACTTTTCGCAGATCACACCACGATGTTTGAGGCGCTTGTATTTGCCGCACAGGCATTCGTAGTCCTTGACCGGTCCAAAAATCTTGGCGCAGAACAACCCGTCCCGTTCCGGCTTGAAAGTCCGGTAATTAATAGTTTCCGGTTTTTTCACCTCACCAAATGACCAGGCGCGGATCATTTCCGGCGATGCCAAGCCGATTCGAATGGAGTCGAACTCGTCTGATGATGATGCCTGAGATTTCAGCAACCCTAATAGGTCTTTCATTC
>JBBDXV010000092.1:0-1161 GCA_040902165.1 Pseudohongiellaceae bacterium | reverse complement strand
GCTTGCGTGTCCCCGAACCGTTGAAGATAACATCTGTCATCTGTTCGCCGCGCAGATTCTTGGCCGAGCTCTCCCCCATCACCCAGCGTACTGCATCGATCACGTTGGATTTACCGCAGCCGTTGGGGCCAACGACAGCGCACAGGCTGGAGGGAAAATTGACGGTAGTGGGATCGACGAAGGACTTGAAGCCGGATAGCTTGATGGATTTCAGTCGCATTGCTTGCTCAAGAATCAGCCTGATTTTTTAGCGACGCAGTGTAGCTGATCCAGACCGTTTTTGACATCAAAAATGTCAGGCAGATCAATTTTTCAGTAGGGTCGGAGGTAGAGATTTCAGTAGGGTCGGAGGTGACCTCCGACCCTACTGAAATCTCTACCTCCGACCCTACTGAAACCCTACCTCCGACCCTACTGAAACCCACCTCCGACCCTACTGAAAATCCGGTTGCTCTGGTTTTCAGGCGACGCCATGCCTTGCCGATATTTCAAAGGTCAAGTAAGGTGACGGGCCACATGATGAAGCTTTGCAAATCCCCATTCAGTTTTCCGATCGCGGTCGGCGCGGTCCTGCTGGCCGCCGGTCTCGGTCAAAATGCGGCGGCCGACACACCGCTCGGCTGGATCAACAGCGGCAATGTGTCGGCCTATACGATCGACCGGTTTTCCTTTGAACTCACCGGTGCCAAGCTCAAGGTCAATGACACGATCGACTTTCTGAGTATCCGCGAGGACCTGCTGGCCGGTCAGCAGCGTCTGGTCGGGGACAGCGGCGATCTGGATGGCGAGCGTTTCGAGTTCCATCTAGGTCTGACCGATAACCTGGCCCTGTTCTATACCCGCCAGCAGCAGGAATTCACCGTCGATCTCGGCACCATCAGCTCGGTCAAACTGGTCGATATCAGCGCGTCGCTGGAAACTGACATGGAAAGCGCCGGGCTGAAGTGGATCTTCTGGCGCGGCAATTTACTGAACCCGGACAACCGCTTCAGTGCGGCCGCATTGGAAGTCAGCGGATTTTCCAATAAAACCAAAGACTTCGACGTCACTGTTAGCGAAATTTATTTCCCGGATTTAACGATATTTTTCACCAACCCGCAAACCTTCAGCGTCGCCAGTCTGGAAGATGAAGGCTGGCGGGCGCGGCTGATTTACACCTGG
>JBBDXV010000091.1:0-1164 GCA_040902165.1 Pseudohongiellaceae bacterium | reverse complement strand
CGGCTGATAACGGACCGAATCCTCACCGCCTTCACCGGTATTGGATTTGCCGCCGATGCGGTTCATCGCAATCGCCAGGGATTCGTGAGCCTCGGTTGAAATAGCACCCAGGCTCATCGCGCCGGTGGCAAAGCGTTTGACGATTTCACTGGCAGCTTCGACCTCTTCCAGCGGAACCGGCTTGTTGATATCGGTCCGGAATTTTAGCAAGCCGCGAATGGAACAGTTGCGGGTGGCAACTTCATTGGACTGGCGGGCAAATTCCTTGTAGGCCTCAGCGCTATTGTTGCGGGCGGCCACCTGCAGATTGAAAATAGTGCTGGGGTTCCACATGTGGGCATCACCGCCACTGCGCCAGTGAAAATCACCCGGGTTCGGCAGCACGGAAATTTTTTGTCCGGCAGCAACCGGGAAACCGATACGATGCCGGCGCAGGGTTTCTTCGATCAGCACTTCGAAATTGACGCCTTGTATGCGGCTCGGCGTGCCGATAAAACATCGATCGATGATTTCACTTGCCAATCCCACAGCCTCGAAAATTTGCGCACCTTTGTAGGATTGCAAAGTCGAAATTCCCATTTTACCCATGACCTTCATCATGCCTTTGGCCACCGCTTTCTTGTAAGCGTAAATCAGGGAATCTTCATCGGGATAATCGTCTCCTAACAAACCTTCCTGATTGGCCTGCCACAGGGCTTCAAATGCAAGGTAGGGGTTGATGCCGTCCGCGCCATAACCAGTGAGCAGACAATGATGATGTACCTCGCGCGCTTCACCGGTTTCCAGAATGATGCCGATGCGCGTACGCAGGTGATGATTGACAAGATGGTGATGCACAGCACCACAGGCGACAAGTGCACTGACAGCCATCTGATCCTGGGCAATACCCCGATCAGAAAGAATAATAAATGAATAACCGTCGCTGATTGCCTGGGTTGCCTGCTGACACATACGCTCAAGTGCCATATGAAAGCCATTCTTGTTGCGGGCGTCGAAAGTCATATCGATCACCTGAGAACGCATGCCCTGGTAATCCATGTGGCGAATTACCGACAGCTGCTTGTTTGACAGTATCGGATGCGGCAGGCACAGGCGGTGCGCATGCTTCTCGGTCGATTCCAGCAGGTTTCCCTCCGGGCCGATGAAACATTCAAGCGACATCAC
>JBBDXV010000090.1:0-1165 GCA_040902165.1 Pseudohongiellaceae bacterium | reverse complement strand
CCCCCCCCCCCCCCCCCCACTGAAATCCACCTCCGACCCCACTGAAACCCACCTCCGACCCTACTGAAATCCGACCCTACTGAAACGACTCCCTCTTGTTCTCCTTGAATTCGTGACCTTGTCACAAGATACAGGGGAGTGGTGAACCTGACACTTTCTCTCCAGCGACGATTTAATTCGCTTTCGAACTATCGCTCTATAAATACCGAATGAAATCGCTCTTCCTCAGCCGAAAAAGTTTGGCTTCACTAATTGCTGGTGCTATGGTCCAAAAACCTCGGAGACTGTCATCTGCCTTCGAGTCATTTTTGCTCTATACAAAGAACAACAAGCAGCTATCAAACACCCGCAGTAGTTTTCTAGCGCGAACGAATCAGTAATAAGAACAGCAACTGAGGAGAGCACTACATGCCAAGCAAAAAAACCCCATCTACCCGAAAGATTCTTGTAAGTTGTATTGCGATGGCCTTGGCCAGCAGTTACAGCTATGCACAACAGCCGGACAGCGACACCGATATTGAAGAAGTCGTCGTGACCGGTTCGTTTATTCGCGGCACACCGCTGGATGCACCGTCACCGGTGCAAATAGTGGATCGTGCCAGCATTGAAGCCCAGGGTGCCGCCATTATCTGGGACGTGATCAAAAACCTTGAGGTGAACTCCGGTTCGTTTACCGAAAACGGTTCCGGTGAAGTCTATGGTACCGCCGGTACTGCCCAGGTAAACCTCCGCAACCTTGGAGAAAACTCCACCCTTACCCTGGTCAATGGCAAGCGTATGGTGCCCTCCGGTGCAGTAACCCGCGGCGGTGGTGAATACGTGGACATCAATTCCATTCCACTGGTTATGACCGAAAGGGTTGAGATTCTGACTGACGGTGGCTCGGCACTTTATGGCGCTGATGCGGTCGCCGGTGTGGTGAACGTGATCATGCGCACCGACTTTGAAGGACTGGAAATCTACGGCGATGTACAAAACGTGGTCGAAGCCGGCGATTCCTACGATGCCACGATCAGTGGTATCTGGGGCTGGGCCAGCGATGACGGTGATACTCATTTCGTGCTGTCAGGCGAGCGCTTTGAGCGCGACCCGGTCAGTGTCTATGACGGAAATTTCTGGAATAGCGACTCCATTATTGCCGGCAATGTCAGCACCCCGACGACCA
>JBBDXV010000089.1:0-1165 GCA_040902165.1 Pseudohongiellaceae bacterium | reverse complement strand
CCCACTCCTCCTTTCTGGTTTGCTACTGCGAGAACCTTGCTCACTTCGACTGCTCCAGTCTCGTGTTCTTGTCTGGTTACCGGGCTTGTTTTTGATTCGTTGAATCCGTCGGTTCTCTGGATTCGCCTCGGTCGGATTTTATTTCCAGTATATGTCTTGTTGTATCGAGTCCAGGAACTCTGATCTTCGACATGTGTATCAGACTAAATCCTGCGGGTATCTTGCTGATCTCAGGACCCGGGTCCGCACCCTTCATTGCCAGCAGGCAACACTTTTCGGATAGCAAGGGGCCGGTTAATTTTACTGCCTCGGCCAGACTGGAAAACGCCCGGCACGTCACAATATCAATTTGTCGTTGAGTTTGATAGTGCTCTATCCGATTATTTTCCACTTCAACATTTTCCAGTCCCAGTTCCAATTTCGCCTGAAAAAGAAACCGGGTTTTTTTGCCATTACTGTCGAGCAATACAAACTGTTTATGGGGAAATACTATTGCCAGTGGAATGCCCGGCAATCCTGCGCCCGAGCCAACATCCAGAATGGTTTCTCCGTGTAAAAGCGGTGCCAGGGAGAGGCTGTCCAACAGATGTCGGGTGATTATCTCTGCGGGATTATTGATCGCGGTAAGATTGAATGCCTTGTTCCACTTTAACAGCAGCTCAAGATACTGAAGCAATTTGCTTTGTTGCTGCGGGGAAGCATCCAGCCCGAGTTCTTGTATTCCCGATTCAAGTTGTGCTGTCAGATCAGACAATTTTATCCTGCACCTGGTCAGCCGGCTTTCTGTTTCACAGCCTGGTGTTTTTTCAGGTAGACCAGCAACAACGAAATTGCTGCCGGTGTCATGCCGGGGATTCGCGCCGCCCTGCCGATATTTTCCGGCCTTTGTGCCAGCAACTTTTGTTTCAGCTCGTTTGACAGCCCGGGAATCGGTTTGTAGTCGAAATCCTCGGGAATTGCCGTGTTCTCCTGGCACTTTTGCTTTTCGATTTCTTCCTGTTGTCGATTTATGTAACCCTGGTATTTGATCTGAATCTCAACCTGCTGACCTACGTTTTCATCCACATCAATGACGTTTCCGGTTGTGGCCAGCGCCTCTGCAAGGGATTTAAATGTCACGCGCGGGCGCGCAAGCAAATCCGCCAGGCTGTATTCCCTCGCCATT
>JBBDXV010000088.1:0-1165 GCA_040902165.1 Pseudohongiellaceae bacterium | reverse complement strand
CCGATAGTGACGAAGGGCTCTTCTACAATGACGGAAGCCTCGGCAAATCCGGCATCGACATCACCATAGGTCCATTCATCAGTGAAAAAGGCACCGGCAGGATTGCGACCGCTGCGGAAGGCATCGATCTGCGCCTGGCTCCATTTAACATCCTTGATTTCGGCACTGACGATGGGCGAACCGTCGGGTCCCTGTTCCTGGGTGCGTACCAGAACATTGCCGGCCGGATAGGCTGTCGCCCCACCTGGGGAAAGACTGTTCAGTGGATCGGTGACGAAGGGGCGGCGTTCGAATTCCACCTTGATGCGGGACAGTGCGGTCTCGGCGATCTCCTCGTTGATCGCAGCCACGGCCAGGATCGGCTGTCCGACAAAGGTGACAAACTCAGACGCCAGTGCCGGGTTGCCGGGTGGTGGTACCGGGGGCAGGTCGTCAGCAGTAAATATACCTACCACACCGTCCATACGCAGGGCTTCGGAAGCATCGATGCTGATCACCCGGCCGCTGGGCAGGGGGCTGGTCAACAAGCGGGCGAACACCATGCCGTCACGTCGGTAATCTTCAGCGTATTTAATTTCGCCGGTGACCTTGCCGTGGACGTCAGGGGGTGTGAAATCTACTCCAATATGCGTTGTCATGATAATTGCCCCGAGGCGCGCATGACGCCATTAAGATAATGTTCATAGGCACCACAGCGGCACAGATTGCCGGACATGGCCTGCAAGGCTTCGGCGCGGGTCGGTCTCGGGTTGGCAGCAAGCAATGCCACGGCGGACATGACCTGCCCCGGTGTGCAGAATCCACACTGCGGTGCATTTTCAGCCACGAAGGCAGCCTGAACCGGGTGCAGCGTACCGTCTGCGGCCTTGACACCCTCGATTGAGATAATTGCCTTGCTCTTGACGTTGTGCGTCAAAACGGAGCAGGAGTAATTCGGTACTCCGTCGAGCAACACAGTGCAGGCACCACATTCGCCGCGGTTGCAACCGATCTTGGTACCGGTCAAATCCAGCTTGTAGCGAAGGGTGTAGGCAAGAGTTTCCGAGGGCATCACATCGACAGGCCGGTTGCGACCGTTGACGTTAAGAGTTATCAAGCGTTCGGCAGCGGATTGCCCGGACTGGGCATTGGCGAGGTAAAACCCGGCACCTGTTGAAGCGGCGGC
>JBBDXV010000087.1:0-7490 GCA_040902165.1 Pseudohongiellaceae bacterium | reverse complement strand
ATCACCAGGGCGATGGCGGCTGAGATCGTCAAAAGACTGCGTCGTTGCATGGCTGGTCTCCGAAGGTAAACGCGGTGCAACTGATAGGTCGCGAATTATCTGCGAAAATTAATGCAGACGCGATGCCGGAACCGGTCAATTGGCGCAATCGACACAAATCGTTACAAGCCTTAAGTTCAGGATTTTATCGTTTTGAGCACGGGTGGAAGGCGATCTTGCCAGGGCTGGGCAAGCTCCAGCTGTCGGGCCAGGCGCAGTAACAGTGCGTCAGCGCCCCAGGCCGCAGAGAACATGATTCCGAGCGGCAGACCCTCGCGCGACTGGTACAGCGGAACGGACATGCTGGGTTGGCCGGTGGCGTTATACAAGTGGCAAAAACCGCTATAGGCACCAAAACGCCGCCCGTACTCCTTTAGATCCTTGCTATCCATATCCAGCCAGCCCAATGGGGCCGGTGGTTGCGTGATTACCGGCGACAGGATTATGTCAAAGTCCCGATGGAATCCTTCCATTGCCATCGCGGCCAGCTGCACGCCGTCCAGCGCCGCGACAAAATCCGCAGCACTGGTGTCACGACCGCGCTCGGCCATTCGTCTGGTCGCACCTTCCAGCGGTGCCTGATCCAGAGTGAGTTGGCGTTTGCGCAGTTGGGGTTGAATTACCTCGTAGGTATGAACATTGGTGATGGCGGCAAAATGTTTACCCAGCGACGCATAGTCCACCGGCGGTGCGCACTCGGTAAGCTTATGTCCGAGACTGCGGCATAGTCTTTCCGCTTCCTGAAGTGAGGCTGCCACCTGCTGGTCAATTTCAGCGCCAAAGGGATGTTCCCGCTGTATAGCGATACGTAAAGGTCCGGGACTCTGATCCAGGCCAGCTACATATTTCTGTACCGGCGGCAAGGGATATAGCAGGGGTTTCTGCAGGCGAATGGCATCAAGCAGCAAGGCGCTGTCCCGCACCGAACGACTCAGCACATGGCCGACACTCAAGCCGCTCCAGCTGCCATGCCGTTGTGGCTCTACCGGTGTCAGGCCGCGGCTCACCTTCAGACCAAAGACGCCACAACAGGCGGCTGGCACACGAATCGAGCCGCCACCGTCTGATCCATGGGCAACCGGAACGATACGCGCAGCGACGGCGGCGGCAGAGCCACCGCTGGAACCACCGGTGGAATGGTTTAGTTCCCAGGGATTATGGCAGGGCCCGACCAGTCCGGATTCGGTCGTAATCGTGAGACACAATTCCGGTGTGTTGGTGGTACCCAGGGGGACCAGGCCAGACTGCTTGAAGGCGCTGACAATCGGCGCATCCTGGCTCGCTATTTCAGCGGCAAACAGGCGACTGTGATGGTGGTGGGGAAGACCCGCTACCGCACTGATTTCCTTGATTAAAAACGGGATTCCTCGCAAGGGCCCATAATCGCGATCGGGGGCTTTACGATCCATCTCCGCCGCCAGTTCCCGGGCCTGTTCATAGCGCTCGATAGTGATCGCATTGAGGGTCGGATTGAGTTTTTGCGCCAGCGCAGTGGCCGTTTCTACCAGATCGACGGCGCACCATTCACCACGACCGAGACCGGCAAGCATGGCCGTCGCATCCAGGTGCAGATAGTCATCGGTTGAAAGCATGGAAATTCCGTCGCGCTGGTTCAGTCGTCCTTGGAAACCAGAGACAGACCGCCTTTGGCTTCGTCGTCATCATTGTCTTCGTCGCCGTATTCTTCATCCATTTCCGCTCCGGTCTTGCCTTCAGACAGTTGTATCTTGAGTCGCAGGTTGTTTCTGGAGTCGGAGTTTTTCAGGGCCTCTTCAAGTGAGATGCGACCTTTGCGGTAGAGATCGTAAAGTGCTGAGTCAAAGGTCTTCATGCCCTGTTGCTCGGACTTCTCCATGAGTTCCTTCAGCTCTGAAATCTTGCCTTGCTTGATCAGGTCACAGGCGCGCGGTGTCCCTATAAGAATTTCAATGGCGGCGGTGCGTTTCCCATCCACAGTCGGAACAAGACGCTGTGAAATGAACGCCTGCAGATTGAGAGAAAGATCGAGCAGCAATTGTTTGTGCCGTTCTTCCGGGAAAAAGTTGATGATACGGTCCAGCGCCTGGTTGGCATTGTTGGCGTGCAGAGTGGAAAGACAGAGGTGGCCGGTTTCAGCGAAAGCCAGGGCATGCTCCATGGTATCCTGCGAACGAATCTCCCCGATAAGTATCACATCCGGCGCCTGACGTAATGTGTTTTTCAGCGCCTCCTCGTAACTCATGGTATCCACACCCACCTCACGCTGATTGACGATGCAGCGGTGATGTGGATGTACGAATTCCACCGGGTCTTCGATGGTAATGATATGTCCGTCACTGTTGCGGTTTCGATAATCAATCAGTGCCGCCAGTGAGGTGGATTTACCGGAACCGGTTCCGCCGACAAACAGGATGATGCCGCGTTTCGCCATAATCAGCTGCTTCAGCACCTGCGGCAGTCCCAGAGAATCCGGATCGGGAATTTCTGTTTTGATATTACGGGCGACGATGGCAAGTTCGCCGCGTTGCTGGAAGATGTTGATACGGAAGCGGCCTATCCCTTCCTCCTGAATCGCCAGATTCATTTCCGGATTATTTTCAAATTCCTTGATCTGTTCCGGAGTCATGATGGAGTAAGCGATCTTTTTCACCGCGCCTGGCGGCAGCTTTTGATTGATCAGCGGTATCAGTTTTCCAAATGCCTTCATGGAAGGTGGCGCACCACAAGTAAGGAACAGGTCAGATCCTTCCTTGTCGATCACCATTTTCAGCAGGTCCTTGAAACCCAGCCCCGGTTTTCGTTGTTCTTCAGCCATGATTTACCACCTGTAGTTTGATACTTTTCTAAAATCGGCGTTCCGTATACCAATTGACTTTGCTGGAGCGCTTGTCTACTTCGTTGACCACATCAAGGATCAAGGCAAACAGGGCCATACGAATCAAAACGCCATTGTCCGTTTGTCTGAAAATGGCAAGCCCCGGATGCTGGTTGAGATCTTCGTCCAGTTCATTGGCCTCTGCACGTGAATCCCGCGGCAGGGGATGCATGATGACAGTGTTGGGACGGCAGTAGCGAGTGTAAATCGCCTGGTTAAGGCGAAATCGTCCGCGATAGATATCGGCTTCCAATTTGCTCTCAAAGCGTTCCTCCTGAATGCGTGTCAAATAGACAATGTCATTGCCTGCCAATCCGGATTCCATGTCGTCAGTTTCCAGGACTGTGTGACCGCGAGCCCGCAGGCGCTCGACAATGGGTTCCGGCATTCGCAGTTCCACCGGAGAAATGAGATGGATCGTCACGTCGTCGTAGAGTTCCAGCAATTGTGAAAGCGAATGCACGGTTCGACCATGTTTAAGATCACCGACCATCGCAATGGTCATGCCTTCTATGCCAAGACCCTGTCCCGCGAGTTCTTTCTTGATCGTGTACAGATCCAGCAGCGCCTGACTGGGATGTTCATTCGGCCCATCACCGCCATTGATGACCGGCACCCGACTGGCGCGGGCAAACTCGGCCACTGACCCGGACTGAGGATGGCGCATAACAATCACATCGCTGTAGCCACTGATGACCCTGGCGGTATCGTATAGCGACTCACCCTTGGTAATTGAAGATGTCTTGACGTCGGTGGTTTCCCGGACATGGCCTCCCAGCAGGTTAAAGGCGCAGCCAAAACTGACCCGGGTACGGGTACTGGGTTCAAAGAACAAATTTCCGAGGATAGCGCCGTCCAGTGCTTTGGTGATGCGTTCACGGTGGGCGTAGGGGCCCATGGAATCTGCTACTTTGAAAATTTTCTCCACGTCCTCTCGGGCAAACTGGTTGACACTGAGAATGTGAGCGCCGGGGAATTCCATGTGCCTTGGTCAGGGATCTGATTTTGTTGGGGCATACTACTACAAATGAGCAACCGGTTGGAATTCTCCGCGATTTCTGTCTTTTGCCGTCAACATGCATGCCTCGGAAGGTCGTGTTAGAGTGCGGGGCACTTACGCGGTGCAGCCAAAGGCCGGAGAACATGGGCAGTGACGGAACGAACCCTTTACTGGTATGACTATGAAACGTTCGGTGTCGATCCGCGCCGGGATCGGGCCGCCCAGTTTGCCGGCATGCGCACTACTGAATCGCTCGAGCCGATAGGCCAACCGTTGGTGCTTTACTGCCAGCCGGCAGATGATTTTCTGCCGTCGCCCGAAGCCTGTCTCATCACCCATATTACGCCCCAGCTTGCGCAACAGCGCGGTGTCGGCGAAGCCGAATTTATTCGCCGTATTCTCGAAGAATTTTCCCGCCCCGGAACCTGTGTAGCCGGCTACAACAATTTACGTTTCGACGATGAATTAACCCGCCAGTTGTTATACCGGAACTTCCATGATCCCTATGAAAGGGAATGGAAGAACGGCAATTCACGCTGGGATCTCATCGACATGATGCGACTGTGCGCGGCAACACGGCCTGAAGGGATTGAGTGGCCGCGTAATGACGAAGGAAATGTATCCTTTCGCCTGGATCGACTCACACAGGCCAACGCTATATCCCATGGCAATGCCCATGATGCGCTGGCCGATGTACAGGCTACCATCGCCATCGCCAGCCTGGTTAAAACAAATCAACCGCGACTTTACGACTACGTGTACAGCCTGCGCTCAAAACCGCAGGTAGAGGCACAACTGGACACGGTGAGCCGCAAACCGGTGTTGCATGTTTCGTCCCGTTATCCTGCAGGACAGGGTTGTCTGGCGCTGGTTTCACCCCTGTGCCGGCATCCGACTGATTCGAACGGCATTGTCGTCTGCGATCTGCGTATGGATCCTGATCAGTGGACCCATCTGTCGGCGGAAGCAATTCAAGCCAGAGTGTTTACCCGTCAGGAGGACTTGCCGGAGGACAGTCCGCGCATACCACTCAAGGTCATTCATGTGAACCGTTGTCCCGTCGTTGCGCCCGCCACCACACTGGAACCGGAGTTGGCTCGGCGCTACGGCGTGGATCTTGAAGCGGTACAGCGTCATTGGCATAAATTGCAAGGTGAGCGGGAACTGAGCGCAAAACTAGCGAAGGTGTTTGCGCAAAAAAATCCGGTGCCGGAGACCGATCCGGATTTCATGATTTACAGTGGCGGTTTCTTCAGTGAAAGTGATCGTCGCTTGATGGCCCTGGTTCGGGGAAGTAATGCAGAGCAATTGAGTCGACTGGATATTCCTTTCAAGGATGCAAGGCTGCCGGAAATGCTGTTCAGATACCGTGCGCGTAATTTTCCTCACACTTTGAATCAGGAAGAGCAACAGCACTGGCACCGGTTTCGTCGACAACGACTTGCTGATCCGCAGATGCGTGACAGTTTTGAGCAGTCGATGGAATCTGCCCGTAAACTATGTACGACGGATGCCGATCACCAGGTGCTGGACAACCTGCAGAAGTATGTAACTACGCTATTGGCGGGAGTTGCTTCACAGGTTTAAAAAAGCCTGGCTATGTTGCGGGCTGCCAATGATAACTATAGAGTAGCGCATGGATCAATTTAGCGATATTCGTCCTTATCTGGACCACGAAATACGTCCGGTACTTGATGGTCTCATTGAAAACAGCGAATTTATTGACAGCATCGCGCGATTCAATTATCCCCGCTTGACCCGGATGTTCCCGCCGCTGATACATGCGTTGGCAAAAAAGCGCCTGGTAGCACAATTAAAGAATGTAAACAGTGTTGCGACGATGCAGGATATTATCGCTGTTTATATGGACAAGATGATCCATAAAACCACTACGCAGCTGACTCAATCGGGAATTGAAAACCTCAGGCCCGAAAGAAACTACTTGTTCATCAGTAATCATCGTGACATCGCCATGGATCCGGCATTTATCAATTACATGCTGTATCACAATGGATTTGAAACCCTGCAAATCGCCATCGGCGACAATCTGCTGAAAAAACCGTTTGTGACCGATTTGATGCGTCTTAACAAGAGCTTTATCGTTCGCCGTTCGCTAAAGGGAAGGGAATTGCTCAAGGCGCTGGATCATCTATCCCGATATATACATTTCTGTATAGAGAATGATCAGAATGTCTGGATCGCCCAACGTGAAGGTCGGGCAAAGAATGGCGTGGACCGGACGGATCCGGCGTTGATCAAGATGCTGGCGCGGGGGAAAAAGGACATTTTATTGGGTGACAGTATTGCCAGTCTGCACATTGTACCTGTTGCCATTTCCTATGAATATGATGCCTGTGATGGCCTCAAGGCAGAGGAGCTGTTTCAGGTGGCGACAACGGGGAATTTTGTCAAGACGGATGCCAGTGACATCCAGAGTATTGTTACCGGCATTACCGGTTTCAAGGGACATGTGCATATTGCTTTTGGCACTGAGTTTAATGCCCCGCTCAGCGACGATCCTGACGTTATTGCCAAATTGATAGATCAGCAGATTGCACGACTTTACCAATTGCAAGACAATAGTTACCTGGCGCTACAGATGTTACGCGACCAGAAGCTGGAGGAAATACCGGAGCTTGATCGGGAAGCCTGGAACCACAGTATCAGCGCATCAAGTCGCGAGACATTTCAAAACCATATAACCAAAATAGATCAACGCCTGCACAAACAATTGCTTGCGATGTATGCGAATCCGGTAATTACCCGATACCGACTGGATTGAAATGCTCAACCGATGCGGTTGACTGCATTGGTAACCCTTTGGGCAAGATTCTCGCGCATTGACGCTTCTATCGGGCCGAGGCAAAGAAACCGCAGCTCCATATCGCGCGCGAACTTGAGGTTGTCTTCATTGCTGTGCAAGCCCTTGCCGAATCCGCTTTGTAACTGACTCAGCTGAATCTGCAAACGCAACGCCTGGTCACCTGAAGGCGAATTGACATTGGCCCGGATCTCCAGACTGACACAAAGATTTCGCGCCTCGTCAGTGCAGTCATCGGCAAGACTGTTGATGGCATTCAAAGTAGTTGCAGTACGCAGGGTATTGAAGCGACTTTCAATAGCGCTGTCGTAGGCGCTGTTTCCGCTCAAGGGCAGGGCCTCCCATTCCGCCGGATCAAGTTGCGAAAGTACATTTGCAATCGCAGCATCATCGCTGCATGCCAATAGCTGACTTTCCAGTCGCGCACAATACTCAGCCCGCTGCGCCAGATTGTTTCGCAACTGCAGCACCTTGCGATCAGGCAGTCGCTTGAAGCGGGCATCGATTTTGCGGACGCTGTCGTTAAACTGGTTCAGCAGTTCCTGACGTTCCTTTTTGACCCTTGAGTCAAGCGCCTGGCGAAAATCCCGCTGCAAATCACTGAATTGTTTTCGCGCTTCACTAAAGGCTGATTCGTCCAAGGTATGCAGCGCTTCCAGCTCGGCCAGCAGACGACGCGCCTCAGCCACGGATTTGCCCACCACATCCTTGAATTCACGTTTCTGTTCATCGCGCTTCTGGAAAACAATGTCACAGGCGGCGCGAAATTCTTCCCA
>JBBDXV010000086.1:0-1170 GCA_040902165.1 Pseudohongiellaceae bacterium | reverse complement strand
CAGCAGCATTATGGAACGCATGCCGGGAATCGGTGCCTTGCCCCCCGGCGCGGCCGCAAAGGTCGATGATTCCCGGTTCCGGCAAATGGAAGCGATCATCAATTCGATGACCAGAAAGGAACGCATGAATCCGGACCTGTTGAACGGTTCGCGCAAGCGGCGCATCACGCAGGGCTCGGGGACCCACATTCAGGATCTCAATCGCCTGTTAAAGCAGCACAAACAAATGCAGAAACTCATGAAGAAAATGAAAGGCGGCAATCTGGCCAATATGATGCGGGGTATGGGGGGTGCCGGCGGGCCGGGCGGAATCCCGGGTGGTGGTTTCCCGCCCCGATTCCGGTAAGGACGTGGTTGCCCTGCCAGATTCAACTAAAACGAGTTTGCCGGTTCAGGCCCTGCCAACCAGCTTCCCATGGCCTGGCATTTGACATAGAATACCCGCCTTTTTATCCAGGGCCAGCCTGGGATCGGTGCGTCAGATGCGCCGCCAATGAAATCAAGCTGAAATCAAGCGAAAGCGAAACGGGAAAACTTAACTATGGTCACAATTCGATTGGCTCGCGGCGGCGCAAAAAAGCGGCCTTTCTACCACATCACTGTCAGTGACAGCCGCAAGGCCAGAAACGGCCGCTTCGTGGAGCGAATCGGGTTTTACAACCCATTGGCTACCGGGAAGGAAGAGCGGTTGCGAGTGGATCTGAAACGCCTTGAGTACTGGTCATCACAGGGTGCTACGCCCAGTGAACGCGTTGCCAAGCTGGTCAAGCAGGCAGCTGCGGCACCTACCACCGCAGCCTGATGACCTTCGCTGGGTAGGACTGGTCACCATGACCCGCACCCCGGACCGCCCTGATTCTCTGGTTACGCTGGGGAAGATTGGCAAAGTGCATGGAATTAAAGGCTGGTTACGTCTTTATTCCTATACTGATCCTCCTGCCGGTATCAGCGAATACCAGCAATTCAGCAGCGTCGCTGCAGGTGTCACGCGACGTTTTGAAATGGATCAGATGATTGAACAGGGGCGTAGCCTGATAGCCCATTTTGTCGGGATTGACAGTCCGGAACAGGCCCGGGAGGTCATCGGACTTGAACTGCAGGTGCCAGGCAAGGAATTGCCAGCCTTGCCCGAAGGACAGTATTACTGGCATGAGCTGGAAGGTCTGCTGG
>JBBDXV010000085.1:0-1175 GCA_040902165.1 Pseudohongiellaceae bacterium | reverse complement strand
GTCCATTTCGGCGAGACAATGCCGGGCGATGAACCCAATGGCAATATTTTTTACCTGTATGGTTTCGCTGCAGTTGCAATTTTTATTCTGCTGGTCGCCTGCATCAACTATATGAATCTAGCGACGGCGCGTGCGACCAAACGCTCCAGGGAAGTGGGGATGCGCAAGGTGGTGGGGGCCACTCGCGCTCAACTCATTGCACAATTTATGGGGGAATCGGCGGTATTTACCGCCATTGCGACTGTGTTGGGACTTGCGGCTGCGTATCTGGCGTTGGCGTTCACGCCCATGGGCAATTTGATGGGAAAGGAACATCTGCTTTCCGGACTTCGTGAACCGGTAATGATCGCCGGCATTCTGCTCACCGGTGTATCGGTAACGGTATTGGCAGGCCTGTATCCGGCTTTCTATCTGTCATCGATTTCGCCAAAGGCAGCATTGACCAAGGTCAGGGATTCCTGGCGTAGTGGTCTGTCCATTCGGCAGATACTGGTGCTGGTACAAATGGCCATTTCCATTGCTGTCATAGCCTGCACCTTGTTGATGTCCCAGCAAATGCGGTTTATTGCATCCAAGCCGCTTGGTTTTGATCAGGAAAACAAAGTGTGGCTGGAGATACGCGGTGCAGATGTTATCGAAAATATCGAGACCATATCCAACGAGCTGTTGACCCGCAGCGATATCCTCGACGTGCTGCAAACCAGTAATGTGCCGGGTTTCGGTAATGCCATCAATCTCATTCCGGTAGAAAACAATGCAGGTGTCATGGGGCCTGAGCAGGTGGATCGAATAGTGGTTGGTGAAAATTTCATCGAGGCCCTGGATATTGAGCTGGTGGAAGGAGTCAGCTTTTCCGCACGCCTGTGGTCAGACACAAGAAGGCCCGTTATGGTGAACCAGTCCATGGTGAATAAAATGGGTTGGGTCCAACCGCTGGGTAAGCGTGTGGGCAATCCCGAATCGCCATTTTTTGTGGAGGGCGTGGTTGCGGATTTTCACTATGCGCCATTACACAATGAGATCGGTCCCCTGCTCATCATGCCGCTTGTCAACAACACGGAAAATGTGTCAGCAGCACAAAGGCCTTTGTTGATCAGTCATCTGCTGATCAATATCAGCAGCGACAACGTTCCGCAGACGCTCTCCACCATTGAAGAGACCCTCAGGCAATTCGA
>JBBDXV010000084.1:0-1186 GCA_040902165.1 Pseudohongiellaceae bacterium | reverse complement strand
CAGGGTCGACCCGGGGTCGACCCTGATTGCATGTTCGGCATTTGCTATTACGGATTCCCCGGTATTGGTAATGAAGTGCAGCGCCTGAGTGCTGCCGTTACCGCTGACTTCCAGCTGCGTGGCGATGAACGGACAGTCATCCACCTTGATGCGCAACTTTTCCACCGGCGTCACCAGAAAATATTCATCCCCCTCTCGTTTCAGGACAGAGGCGAACAGCCTGAGCATCGCGATACGTCCCAGCGGCGAGCCCTGGTGATACCAGGTTCCGTCGGCGGCGATGCGCATATCCATGTCGCCACAGAAAGGTGGATTCCACAGATGCACCGGCGCCGGACCCTGTTGTCGGATTTGGCGCGAAAGCTCGTCGGGCTTGCTGGCACTTGCCAGCCTGGATTCCTTGTCAGAAGTGATAGCAGCTTCCTCGCGAAACAAATCAAGGGGTCAGATTCACTTGATCCAAACTCAAAATCAAGTGGGTCAGTGCAAAATGTCGATACGACGGTGTAAGAATCAAGTAGATCAAGTGAATCTGACCCGTTGATTCCTTGATTCCTCGATTCCTTGATTCCTTGATTCCTTGGTTCCTTGATTCCTTGGTTCCTTGATTCCTGTACCCCCGCTTTTATCCTATGGCGGTTCGGCCGGGTTTGATAAACTCCCCGACTCCCACCCATCGCCTTGCAGTTTTGCTTCCATGGCCCGGTCCGCAAACCACGAATTATTGAATGAAGCAGATTTCGCCCGTCTGTTTCTCGAGGATATTCCTTTACTGGATGTGCGCGCACCGGTGGAATTTCGGCATGGCGCATTTCCCTGCGCCACCAATATCCCGCTGCTGGAAGATGATGAGCGCGAACAAGTCGGCAAAGTCTACAAACAGGCCGGCCGTGATGCGGCGCTGGCCCTGGGACACAGACTGGTCTCCGGTTCGACCAAAGACCAGCGCCTCGCCAACTGGTCTGATTTTTACCACCGCCATCCCAACGCCGCGCTGTACTGCTTCCGTGGTGGCCAGCGTTCGAAAATTGCACAGCAATGGCTCGCGGAAGCGGGCATCAGCATTCCCAGGGTGGCGGGCGGCTACAAATCAATGCGCCGCTTTCTTATCAACTCGATAGCTTTCCCGGTTGCAAACACCCCTTTGCTGATTCTGGGGGGCAAGACCGGCAGTGGCAAAACCCGT
>JBBDXV010000083.1:0-1187 GCA_040902165.1 Pseudohongiellaceae bacterium | reverse complement strand
TTTTGTTACACTGTGCCTCCCTTATAGCCTTATAGAGTTCAAAAAAAGAGAGGCATGCACTGTGAAACTCCCGACCTGTTTTATGCTAGTGAAACCTATCCAGAATCTCGGCGCAATGCTCGCGACTGTTCTTGTCGCGGTTCTCGTGTCCGGAAATGCGACTGCGGCTGAATCGACCGCATGGTTTGGCGTCACTCAACCGACCGGCATGGGTGACCGGCACGCGCCTGCTGTCGATATCCGTCAGGCCAGCCCGAGGGCGGCAACGGTACCGCCGGAAGAGTCGGGTTTTGTTGACTTGCAAGGCGAGAATATTTTTCCGATGGTCGACCGGATCGTCGGCTTTTCGCGCGAAAGTCTGGCCGAGGGAAATCGGGTATGGGGCAGAGTCACCGGCTTTCCGTCGGCACAGCGTACCCTGGAGTGGGTGGCGCAGGAGTTTCGTTCTGCCGGGCTGCAGGACGTAGCATTGCAGGAGTACAACAGTTCGGGAGAATTCTGGTGGCCGCATGACTGGGAAGTAAGATTGCTCGGCAATGAAGTTTTTGGTCCGGGCAGCATGGATGTGGTTCTGGAGTCTTCCCTGGTGACCGCCGGCTCGGAAATTTCCGGAGGTAGTCTTGTTGCATCACCGGTTTTTACCGGGCGCATTACCGAACCGGTAGCGGACACCGATATTCGCGGAAAGATTGCCGTACAACTACTGACTCCACAGACTGGCGCCTATTCTGATCGCACTCCAACCCGTGAAAGAGCCCAGGCACTGATGGCCAAAGGCGCTGTAGCGGTCATCAATATTGTCGAGCAAGTCGGCAATATGCACACCCGCGACTTCAGCAACTGTAACGGACCCTGTTTCAACGTCGGCACCGACGACGGCAGATTCCTGAGAACCGTTATGGAACAGGCGGAACAGCTTGGGTTGCAGTCACAGTTACAACTGCGACTGAGTCTGGATGCAGCGACATTGACCGGCTTGAAAGGGCACAACACCGTGGGAATCGTGGACGGCACCGGCTCCGGGAACATCATCATCAATGCCCATGCTGACGGCTGGTATGACGCCGCCGGTGACAACGCTGACGGCCTTGCGGTATTGATCGCGATGGCACGGCATTTTGCGCTGCCGGCGAATCGTCAGCCGCGTACACTGGTGTTTGTTGCCAGCGGGGGACATCACAGTCCCG
>JBBDXV010000082.1:0-1190 GCA_040902165.1 Pseudohongiellaceae bacterium | reverse complement strand
CAGGTAGTGATCGTAGGCACCGCAGCGACACAGATTACCGGACAGGGCCTGTCGTGCTTCCTCTCTGGTGGGATTGCGATTAACCATCAACAGTGCCGTGGCTGACATCACCTGGCCGGGTGTACAGAATCCACATTGCGGGGCCAGTTCCTCGATAAAACCTCTTTGCACTGCGCTCAGGGTGCCGTCGGCTGCACGCAAACCTTCCACTGTGGTGATCGCCCGCGTCTTCACCGTATGCGTTAACACCGAACAGGCATAGTTGGCTTCATTGTTTAACAATACTGTACAGGCACCGCACTCACCCCGGTTGCAGGCAACCTTGGTACCGGTCAGACCGAGTTTGCTGCGCAGGGTAAATGCGAGCGTTTCATTGGGTGCGACATCGACCAGTCGGGGACGGCCATTGACAGTCAGAGACAGCAGTCGCTCGGTAACGGCATTTGAGCGCGACTGGGCGCTCAGGTACATGCCGGCACCGGAGGCTGCCGCGGCGCTGGAAAAAATCACGCCTTTGATAAATCGCCTGCGGGTGAGTCTTGGGTTCACAGCCGGATACTCCCTTGTCACTATAAAAGGTGGGTGCTGCCCTTGGATTGCAGGCTCAACCCTACCTGTGTGAAGGTCAAAAATCAACGCTGCCCTGCCGAAGGCTAACCTGGTTCATGACCACCGTTCTCGACAGGACCCGCCGGTCGGGAAAGCTTCCTGAGCAAATCAGGCCGAAGGCCGCGAAGGAAGCATTCCCGACTGGCGGGTCCGGCATGCACTGATCCCCCACCAGTTAATTTTGAATTCATCTGATTTCTACGGACTGCATTATACTGACGAGGTTTTTACTCTGACTCCAACACAGGTAAATGTCATGTTTGAAGATCTGTTTTCTCTCAAAGGAAGGGTCGCGCTGGTCACCGGCGGATCAAGAGGCATCGGCAAGATGATTGCTGCCGGTTTCATCGCCTATGGTGCCAAGGTCTATATCTCTTCCCGCAAGGCAGACCAATGTGATGAAACGGCGGCTGAGCTTTCACGCGCTGGCGGTGAATGTATCTCGTTGCCGCAGGACATTTCCTCGGTCGCAGGCTGCCGTGCTCTGACCGAGCAGCTCAAAATCAGAGAAAATAAACTGGATATACTGGTCAATAATGCCGGCGCCGCCTGGGGGGCTGAATTCGACGAATTTCCGGAAT
>JBBDXV010000081.1:6461-7643 GCA_040902165.1 Pseudohongiellaceae bacterium | reverse complement strand
TCTACCGCCGGCAGATGGTGCAGGCGTTCCACCAGTTTGACATTCATTGAGCTGGTTCCGGCGAATACCATTTTCCCGGTCTGATGCAGCGTGGGATAAAGGTAATGCGTGACCAGTCCGGCAGCGATATCCTCATACATTTTCTGCATCGCCGCCGCATAGTGAATGTAAGGATCGTCCACCAGGTTTCCTTCCCGACGCGGCCCAAGCAAGTCCACCAGTTTCTGGCTGAAGAAATGTCCCCGCGACTTGGCCTTGTAGCGACGAAACCCGACTGTACTTATCAGTTTATTGTTGACTTTGAATTGTTTGCCGGTGAATTCGGCAAGTGAAGACAGATCATATTTGTCCGGATCTCCAAATGGGGACATGCCCATCACCTTGAATTCGCCATCCAGTATTTCAAATCCCAGATAATCAGTCATGGCTGCATACATACCGGACAGCGAGTCAGGATCGAAAAACTCCTTGATCTTGTGTATCCGACCGTTTTCACCATAAGCAAGCAGAATGGTGGCGTACTCGCCGCGCGAATCTATCGTCAGGATCGCGGTCTTTTCCTTCCAGCCACTCAGATGATAGGCACTGCTGGCATGAGCCAATTGATGCTGGACCGGGACAATCTTGACGGTCCGCCACGGGATACTGAGTTTATCCAGCAAGCCCTTGACGTCCTTTACATATCTTCGGTAGCGCCGATTGCCGTTAAAAATACTGTCTACTGCCCTGTCAGGCGCATAGTAATGACGACGGGCGTAGTGCCAGCGTGCAGGACTGAACAGGGAAATGGGGGCAAGTGAAATGGCTACCAGATTAACATCTGTGGCTTTTACCCCGGCTTGTTGCAGACAGAATCGCGCAGCGCGGTAAGGCGTCATATCCTTGGCATGCTTGCGACGGACCAGGCGTTCTTCCTCGACGGCAGCCACCAGATCGCCGTCGATAAATATCGCCGCCGCAGGATCATGACCAATTGCGCCGGACAAACCCAGCGTCACCAGTGCCATGATAAATTCAGTCTCCTGTTTATTTCAGTTTGCTTCCGGCAATTGCTCTTGCTCTGGAAGAAATTCCTGCACGACATTATGCGCCTTGTCGGCAATATGTTCCATGCCATGACGACCCTGCCAGTTTTTGTCAAAGCGATGCAGATCTCTGGCGAAGGCCTTGAGAAAGCTTGCC
>JBBDXV010000081.1:0-6361 GCA_040902165.1 Pseudohongiellaceae bacterium | reverse complement strand
GGACCGGTTAACTGCCGGTCTGCCACCATAAAATGTCTTGCTGTACTGTCTGTTTCATGTTGCGTGGTGGAGCGCAGCAGTTTCTTCCGGTAATTTTCCAGTCTGCGACGACGTGCGGCATAAACCATTTCCACAAACTGGAGTGGCGTAGCGCCCATCTGTCGGGCGGCCCGACACTTACAGTAGTACTCATACAGCGCGGGTACGCTCTCATCTTCACTGACCGGAAACTGGGCGAAAAACCAGGCAAGGTTTTCCAGGCTCAGATTTTCCCCGAGGGCGGCCCCGAGGGTTTCGACATTCACATCTGCGCCATCCAGAAAATAGATCCGGCCTTCATGAAGCATGAAATTGTCCAGATGTATATCCTGCTGCCAGATTCCTTTCTCATGGCAACGGGAAAGCAGCGCAATTACTTTTTCCAGCAAGGGGCGATTCGGTCCGCTCAGGGACACACGTCCTGTAACCGACATATCACCCAGGCTTTGGGCATTGTTCAAAAATCTGTTCAGTAACAGCGCGCCTTTTCCATCTGCGGTAGTTCCGGTCTGCAACAGTGGCGGGGTTGAGACCCGGGCTTCCATCAGGTACCGATTCCCGCGTTGTTCCCTTTCCAGGTGACGTTTCCAATGACCAGGTTGAAAGAACAGCTTGATCAGTGCAGCTTCTCCTTCCCAACTGGTCAGCCCTGCCAGTCGACTGCCGGGCATAATCCGCAAAATACGGGTAATCTCAAGCAGTACCGGCGTGTGATCGCCGATACCCGGTATCATCTCCAGAGAAAAAGGCGTATCGAGATTGCGTCCGCTGCGAATCAGATCGGCGCAGGTCAGGGTTGCCATAGGGGTCTATCTCTTTTCGTTGACTTTTTTATACAGCGCCCGGGCTTTTGTCGTCACCCGTTTCCAGAAGGCTCTTTCCTGGATAATACTGGACCGCAGGTCGTGACTTGCATAATGTCGGACAAATCGCAGGCGATCCCGCTCAGTCAGCCCTATATCCATACTGGAAAAATATATTCCTGCCAGATCCTTTTCAATCCAGCGTCGCCCCAGTTTTCTTTTGACCAGGGCCCGGTGCAGGTCGATCAAGGACAGCCTGGGTTCCCGGCCTGCATCTGCAGAGATGGAACTTCTGTGCAGCAGAAAGTGGCAGATATAAAAATCCCGATGACAGATTCCGCTTCCATGCATGGTCCGGCTGATATCGGCAACTTTTTCGATCAGTTTCCATTTCAGTTTTACCGGAGGCTTATTATTTTCCCAGTCGCCGCAAAACTCTTCCAGACTGACTGTGTCCGGCAACTCCTCGGTGATCACAAACGAGTGGATTCGGGCCGGATTCACTCCCTTGCTGCCAAAGCCGACAACATTCATGGTATCAACTCCCAGTGTGCGCAAGCGGTCAAGTGCGCGCCATTCGTTTCCGGCGCTGATGACCGGCGCGCGCAATTGCAGCAGGTTCTTGAAAATCTCCGCCCATCCGACACCATGATGCAATTTGACGAAATACGCTGAACCCTCGATCTCGATCCGTTTGGTAGTGCGTCCTTCCAGTTCGCGATAAACCCGGCCCTGCTTTTTTTCAAAAAAGGCAAATGCATCCTCACTGGCCATTGCGCTGCTGAGTTTTTCATTCAGGTAGATCATCAGCTGCTCACCGCTCACTCGCGAATCTTTCTATATGATCCGTCGCAGTCTGCGCCAGACTATAGAGCTCTTCCTGCCGCCCATAGGCAATACCGTTTTCCGACCAGTTTTGTCGACGCGTAGAAGTCAGCATCTCTTCAAGCCGGGCATCAAGATCAGTTTGCGAGAAGGGTTCGGGACATACCTGTCCTGACCGGGCGTTCTGAATATGGAATGCATAACCGCAGGTGGCGGTGGTCAATACCGGCAGGCCGGCAATAGTGGCCTCCAGCAAAACATAACCGGCACTCTCGCTGTAAGCAGGGTGCAGAAGCAGATCTGCACCGAGCAAAAATCGTGGAATATCATCGCGACCGGGCAGAATGACAAATTGGTCAGTCAGTCCCAGGCGCCTTGCGAGGCGCAGATAAGGTCCCGGTTTGTCCTGCCCGATGAGGTAGTAGTGCACTCTCTTGCGCAATGACTCAGGCAAGGCAGCAATCGCACGTAATGACCGATCCACTCCCTTGACCCGAAATCCGGAACCAATCTGCAGCACCAGTAACTGATCCTCTGTCAGCATGAACTTGTGGCGAAACTCCTTGCGCAGTCTTGCTGCATCGGCAGTGATCATTCGGTCACGATCAACACCGGGAGGTACCAGGGTCAAGCGTGTCCCGCAGGCAGGGTAGTGTTTCTCAAAGGTATGACGTTGCAAGGGCGACAGTATAAATACCCTGGTCTTGCTGCTGGCTCCGAAAACCGCCTCTTCATAATCACGAAAATGTTTGTAACGCGGCGTGAACCGATAGTATCCCGCTCGCTGACTGGCCGCTTTCTCGGCAAAACAGGGGTCTGCGGCAAAATAAACATCGAGGCCAGGCATACGATTGAAGCCGATTACCAGATCATGAGGATCAGCGGCAAGCGCAAGGTGCACCCAGGAAGTAAACTTGCGATAAAGACCAAGACGCGTTACTGCCTTTATCGGTGCAAAATGAATCGCGGGTTCGGGAAGCGGAGGTCCCTGCCATTTCATCGTGTAAATACTCACCTGATGACCACGATGAATACATTCCTGCACGATGCGGTGAAAGTCACGTTGCTGGCCACCATAAGGAAAATAGTTATAAATCAGGAAGGCCAGCTTCATGATCAACTCTGGTTCTGTACCAGCCGCTCAAAGCGATGCCAGACATCTGCAGGCTTGTGCGTGGTGAAACAGGGTGGTTTTACCGCAAAAACCCGGTTTTCGACAGTATCGGTCAATTCCGGGCCGTCGTAATGGCACAACTTTTTCATGCACGGTGAGCAGGCAAGGTCTGAACGCAGATGCAGCTGCCGTTCTCCAAAGGTTCCCGACAGCTTTGGATTGGTCGCGCCATAAAGTGAAATTGTCGGAACGGAAAGTGCTGCGGCGAGATGACCAAGGCCGGTATCTACGGCGATGGCGCCGGTCGCCATCACCAGGTACTGCGCCAGGCCGGTGAGATTCTGTCGTTCCAGTATCCTGACCCGGTCCATGCCGGCTGCGATGTATTCGGCTCTTTTGCGTTCGTCGTCACTGCCCCAGGGTATCAGCACTTCGTAACCCTTTGCCGTCGCGATGCGTGCGAGCTCACGCCAGTATGCTTCCGGCCAGAATTTTGACGACCAGGTAGTTCCATGGAGAAAGACCAGCTGTTTCTGCCTTGTCGCCGCAGGATTGATACCAATGCGTTCATGGTCAATACCGTAGTCAACCTGGGTGCGGTCATATTTGTATTGCAGTGCACGGGAAAAAAGTTCACGGATTCTGTCGACTGCATGCTCGGTCCAGGGGACCGAATAGACTTTGTTATAGAAGAGGGTCGCAAGAGGTTCTTTGATGGTACTGTCACTGAGGCCGATAGTAAGTCCCTTCGCCATACGACTGATAATGCCGCTCTTGATCAGACCCTGGGCATCAAGTACCAGATCATAGTGCACTTCCTTCAGGTTGCGACGGAATTCGCCCAGCTCGCCATCAATCCAGGTTTTTATCCAGTTTTTGCGCCAGCGACGAATGGCAACCGGGATCACTTTGTCTACGGCCGTATGCCATGCCGGAATTTCGGTAAAACTTTCTTCAACAACCCAATCAAATACCAGATCACGCTTGGCGCGCTTCGCATCGGTAACGGCTGGTAACGTGTGCAACACGTCTCCCAGTGACGATACCTTGACGATCAATACGCGCAATTAATGTGACTCCAGAGACTGTCAGTACGCCAGCAAATCTTGTAATTCCCGGTATACCCTGTCCACTGCAAGTTCGGTCAGGCAGCGCAGATGACCCAGGGGACACTGACGTTGAAAACAAGGTCGGCAATCGATATCAGTGAAGAGCAATTTTACCTTGTCAGCCAGCGGTGGTGTAAAGTCCGGAGACGTGGAACCGTACAGTGCTACCACCGGTTTATCAAGCGCGGCGGCGATATGCATCAGCCCCGAGTCATTGCTTACGACGGCGGTGGCGCGTGAAATCAGATTTATTGCTTGTTTCAGCGTGGTTTGTCCTGCCAGGTTAAGGCAATGCTTTTTCGCAGTGTCGGACAATCCCCGAGCAATCTCCACCGCTACGCCTTTGTCGTTGGCGGAGCCAATGATCCAAACGCACCATTGTTCAGCAATTGCCTTTTCACTCAATGCAGCAAAATGTGAGGCTGGCCACTGTTTGGCCTGACCAAATTCTGCCCCGGGACAGATCACCAGGATCTTTGATCCACCCGGCAAATCAAACTTCGCCCTGGTCCGTTCTGCCTCTGCGGCATCAAGACTCAAACGAGGCCAGGGAAATTCTACGGTAGCTGGCGCGTCAACTGGTCGGGCGAGGGCAACAAAGCGCTGTACCATCAGCGGGAGTTTGCTTTCATCAAGTTTGCGACAGTCATTGAGGAGCAGATTACGCAACTCTCCACGCCATCCTACCCGTTTGGGAATGCCGGCAAACCAGGGGACCAGTGCCGATTTGAAGGAATTCGGCAGGACTATCGCACAATCGAATTTTCCACGCAGGCTGCGGCCATAGTGAAAGCGTGCCGCCAGGCTGAGCTCTCCATGCTTGAACGGAGACTTCAGCCTGTGATCAACCTCAGGCATGCGCTCCAGCAAGGGAAGGCTCCATTCACTTGCCAGTACCGATATCTCGATTCCTGGATCGAGGTCACGCAGAACCCTGAACAGTGACTGTGCCATGACCATGTCACCGATCCATGAAGGCCCAACCACCAGTATTCGTTTGGTTTTATTGTCAGCCGTCAAGCGTCCACCAGTTTGTCGAACATGGAATTCCAGATTTGGGTAACGTTGGCCTGGCAATTCAGCCTCTGCACTGAACTGAGCGCATCGTATTGATGCAATGCCAGCTGGTGTGATGCCGCGCGCAATTCAAGATAGGCATTGATCAGTATCTGCATGTCATCCGGTACAAGCAGCTCACATTTCATGGCCGCCTCAAGAATGCGGTAGTTGTCAGTGTACGTCATCAGACCTGCACAATGACAGGAATGGGCCAGGACCAGAAATTGCACCAGGAATTCGATATCAACGATTCCGCCACTGCCCTGCTTGAGTTCGAAGGCCAGCTTCTCCTCTTTTAACGAGGAACTGCTGGCAAGTTCGCCGCGCATGCGTTTGCGCATTGCGACAACTTCTTCGGCAACTTTGCCGGTGTCCCTTTTTGCAGACAGTACCTTTCTGCGCACTTCCCCGAATGCCGCAATCAATTCCATATTGCCGGCGACACCGCGAGCGCGTACCAGAGCCTGATGCTCCCAGGTCCACGCGCTGCTCTGCTGATACTCCGCGAACGACTCCAGAGAACTGACCAGCATGCCGGATTCGCCTGAGGGACGCAGTCTTATGTCGACATCATATAACTTCCCTGACATGGTATAGGTGCCGAGAATCACCATAATTCTCTGCGCCAGTTTGATATAGAACGCCCTGCTGTTTATGCTTTGTTGGCTGTCCATATCAGTTACTGTGTCGGCCTCAAGATTGGCGCGGTGCAGGAATACCAGATCCAGATCAGAGTTATAACTCAATTCCAGTCCGCCGAGTTTGCCATAGCCAATGATGGCGAATTCCGGTTTTCCAAAGCTGCCGTCGGTATGTAGCGGGTAACCATGGCGACTCACCATGTTTTGCCAGGCCAGTGACAGCACCGTTTCAAGAATTACCTCTGCAGTAAACGTCAGATAGTCACTCACTTTCATCAGCGGCATCTTTCCTGAAACATCCGCTGCGGCAACCTGCAGAAGGTGCGCCTGTTTAAAATAGCGCAGGCATTCCAGCTGCTCCTCAAAACTGTTTTCGTCTATTCGCAATAACTGCATCCGCAGCTCATCTGCCAGTACTGACTTGTCAGGAGGTACATCGAGTACCTCCAGCAATTCATCCAGCAATACAGGAAATTTGCTGAGGTATTCAGAAATGAGCGGGCTGGCCTTGCAATAAATCACCAGCTGCTGCAAGGCTCCGGGATTCTCCATCAACAACACCAGATACGCCGTGCGTCGGCACACTGCTTCTATCAACGGCATGATTCTGGTCAGACACAAACTGGGGCGGTCGGATTTCGACACGGCATCAAGCAGCTTCGGCATAAACAGATCCAGTCGGCGACGGCTCTGCGCAGCCAGTACGACAAACTTCCGGTCTTTACGAAATTCCTCCAATACCGCAAGGCTTGCTCCGGGGTCCTCATAGCC
>JBBDXV010000080.1:0-7730 GCA_040902165.1 Pseudohongiellaceae bacterium | reverse complement strand
TTAACAGCAAGGTAAACGTATTTACAAAAGTAGACTTGATTTCGAACAAGTTGTCCTGACGCGACACTTCAACCCGTCCTGGTCGTCCCTCATTGAGCAAGGTGTCTATCCTGAGCCAGTGGTTGCGGGTGTAATCGGCCGTGGTTTCAGTGATCCACTGTACATTTTCGGGCAAGGGGTCACGCGGATTGTCCTGCTTGAACTGTTCGATAAACGGCAGCTCATCGGGCATCCAGTTGGTATTGTGTCCGCCCTCAAAGATGGCTTTGAACACATGCGGAACGCCGGCCTGCTGTAAATATTCGATATATGGGCGCACCGCGTAAGCCGGATAGAGCGGGTCAGCCTCACCATTGACGATATAAAGGGGTTTGGCCGTCAGATTTTCAAAAAACAGCGCATGGCCACCACCTGCTTCACGATTGCGCAGTACTGCCATATGCCCGATATAGGGCAGGAACGCGGCCCAGTGAGTCGGCTGTCGAAAGGCAAAGAAATAAGCGCCGGTACCACCATCGGATACGCCGGCGAGGAAAACCCGATTCTCGTCGACATTGTAGTCCTGTTTAACCTGTTCAAGAATCGCCGGCAGATTTTCTGCCTGGTTGGCAAACCACCAGAAGGCTTCGTTCCAGGAAGCGGGAACAATGGTGATGCGATCCGGGTTCTGCAAGGATTCGTACCCGCGTCGCCACCACTGCTGCCCCGCTTCCCAGGGCGGACGACTGACACCGCCGTGCAGCATAAACTCCACCGGATATTTTCGCGACGGATCATAGGATTCCGGCACCAGCACCACATAAGGGAAATGCATCCCGTCAGCGTTAACACGGGTAAATTCGAGCGTACCGACAGGAACCTTGTCCGAATATTCAGGGCCGGCTTTTAACCATGAGTAGAGCGTGCTGATATCCGCTGTGCTGACGGCAAGCCTCTGTGCGGCATTTTCGCGCTCGGCAATGGAATCGGCGCGCCAGAAACTGTCAACCTGGTCCTGGGCAGATTGACGATCCGCCGCCAGGCTCTGACAGGAACCCAGGGACAAGACCAAAAACAATGTCACTGCCCGGCGTAGGGGCGAACCGTAACATTGGTTAATAATGCGGCGGTTTTTCATCGTTACTCCCGGCTGGATGACTGCGCTCATACACGATTTGCGCAAGATGATCCTCCAGCAACTCCAACCTTCGTTGTAATTTTTCCACTTGCCGACCTTGCTGAATAATAACGGTATCCAGTTTGTGAATGAAGTCGTCCTGGAATTGCAGGCGCGACTGTAAATCCACGACGTCCGCTCGCAGTGCATTGACAGTCATGGTCTGAGAATCTTCAGTCATAGTGCCTTTAACTCCCTGAACGGGAACCATGCTGACGCACCGGACCACCAAGTGCAAACAGCAAAAGTCCCAGAAAACCGGCAGCGGCAGCCAGAAAGTAGGCAGCACCATATTGGTTATTGCCGGCCGCATAGACAGCCCCCAACAACACCGGCCCTGACGCGGTACCCCAGGACGACATCAGATTGTTCATTGAAAAAATTCGCGCGTAATCGCGTACCCCATAGGCCTCGGCAACCAGCAATGGCTGCAGCATCAGCAGGTTGCCGACGGTAATGCCGAACAGTGCGAGTCCAATGCACAGACCGGCAACGCCGAGACCGAGCGCCAGCAGTGCAAGTGAAACGACTTGCAGGATCATCATGATCGTGGCGAACACCCTGGTCGATACCTGCTCAACAATCCAGCCGCCGGCGAGGCGCCCTACGATACTGCCAACGGGAAGTATCGCAACGACCAATGCGGTCTGGGCGTCATTCAGCAGCTCTCGCGCCAATCCGTACTGATGAGAAATTCCACCGACCTGGGCCAGCATCAGAAGAATATAGGAAAGACCCAGGCACCAGAAAAACCGTCCGTGCCAGGCTTCCCTGAACGTGATGCCATCACCAACACCATGTTGTACCTTCAATGGACTGACTACGCTGGCCGGCAAGGCGACATCCACGATTTCTTCTGCTTTGCCACCATCTATCTGTAAGCCAATGGATTCGGGACTGGGACGTAACCAGATCCAGGCTACCGGGATTACCCCGAGCAGGTACAGCAATCCCATAATCGGCGCGGCTCGCTGCAGGCCGATGGACTCAACCATAAGCGCACAAACCGGGGTAATCACAACGCCGCCCAAAGAGAGTCCAGTGGAGGCAACCGCCAGCGCCATGGCTCGCTTGCGTTGAAACCAGCGCGTTACCAGGGTCGTGGCCGGGATCAGGTTGGAGGCAGCAAAACCAACACCGAACAACATATAAACCGCATAAAGCTGCCACACGGTTTCGACCCAGGCTAGAAGCGAAAGCGATAAACAGGAAATCAGTGCCCCGAAAGAGATACAAACCCGCACGTCAGTGCGCTGAATCCATTTTGCCACGCCGACACCGGCTACTCCGGCACTGAGGAAAAACAGGGAAACGGCGGCCGAAGCCGACTGCACCGTGAAAGCCGGCAGGCGCGCGAGTGCGTTCAGGATTACTGCATGATTATAAAAGCTCAACCCGGTGACAAATGTGAGCATCACCAGTATCGCTGCGACGATTTTCCAGCCGTAATAAACGCCCGGTGTTGGAGTGGAACTCATAGACAAAAGGATTGACTGCGTGGGTGAATGAAAATCGGCTCACTGCTCTGCCGGGGCGCATTATCAGTCCAGGGTAGATCAATGTCCATTAGTCGCCACGTAGCATGAGTCCTGCCATTTTTAAATCCGATTATAGGCTGTGAGCGGATTTCATCTATAATCCGCCGCACGCCGGTGTAGCTCAGATGGTAGAGCAATGCATTCGTAATGCGGAGGTCGGGAGTTCAATTCTCTTCACCGGCACCAATTTTCACTGTTTTCCTGATTTGTCCGAATCTGGACTTTTTGACTGACCCTCCGTAATCTCTGTTCCCATCCGCAATCGTTGCGGAAATAACACCGTTCGAAAACGGGAAACAAGTAAAAGAGGGCGATATGAGCTCCGCCAGAACCCCAAAGTTGCACCTCGGCCTGTATTTCACAGCTCTGCTTGTCTCCCTGAGCACGCCTGCAGCAGTGGCTCAGGATGAAGGGAATCTGTTCAATACCACTGTGGATGTGAATCTCGGTGGACGCTATTTCCAGCGTCAATGTTCCCGCTGCCATGGTCAGGATGCCAAAGGCAATGATGAAACCGGAGCACCTGATCTGACCGGACGACTGTCCCGCGCCAGCACTGATACCGGCATATTCATGATCCTCCGCGAAGGGATATCCGGCACTGCGATGTTGCCCGTCCCGGCTGAAACACCCGATACAACGGTGTGGCAACTGGTGGCCTATATCAATTCCCTGCGTACTGACCCGGCCAATATTGAATTGCCAGGGTCAATCGCCAATGGCGAATCACTGTTTTTCGGCAAGGGCGTTTGCAGTGCCTGCCATATGGTCAACGGGATCGGTGGCCGGCAGGGTCCGGATCTTTCCCGCGCAGGTCAAAGACTCAGTCCCGAGCAATTGCAATCGGCATTGCTTGATCCTGATGAAGAGGTCTTGCCGCGCTGGTGGACCATGCGGGTAACAGACGCTGACGGCACCGTAAGGGAAGGATTGCGCATGGATGAGGACAGTTTTTCCCTGCGTATTATAGATAGTGAAGAAAATCTCTGGTCATTCAGGAAAGACCGTATGGCGGCGGTAGAAAGAATCGAAACTTCCACGATGCCCGGCTACCGGCAATCCCTGACTGCCGGCGAAATAGATGACCTGGTGGCCTATCTGTATTCACTCCGGCAGAATAATTGATCGACCTGATCGAGACAGTTCCCATTGAAAGTTCCCAATAAGAGAGACCCGACCATGAAACAATTGTTAAGCCTGGTTTTATTGCTGGCTCCCGGCTTCTGGCTGCAGGCCCAGGAGCAGCCGTTGTTGTCGGCACCGGTAACGCCGGCGTTCAGCCCGGTGGACTGGAACCGGCTGCTGAATGCAGCAGATGAACCACAGAACTGGCTGATGTATTCCGGCACTCTTGACAGCCAGCGACACAGCCTCCTCGACCAGATCAACACCGCTAATGTCAGCGAACTTGAACTCAAGTGGGCCTATCAGATTCCGGTAATTGACCGGGCTGAAACCGTACCGCTGGTAGTAGACGGCATCATGTTCATAACCGAGGCGCCCAGCAATGTGGTCGCCGTGGATGCCGCTACCGGTCGACAATACTGGCGCTATAACCATGAAATGCCGGATGACCTGCGCATATGTTGCGGACGCAATAACCGCGGTGTGGCAATTCTGGGTGAAACGCTGTTCATGAGTACGCTTGATGCCCATCTCGTCGCCATCGACGCCCGTACCGGCAACCTTTTATGGGATACCGAGGTTGCCAGTCACAATTCAGGATACAGCAAGACCGCTGCTCCACTTATCGTGAAGGACAAGGTCATAACAGGTGTTGCAGGTGGTGAATTCGGCATTCGCGGCTTTATCGATGCCTATGATCCGCAGACCGGAGAACGACTCTGGCGTACCTATACCGTGGCCGGTCCGGGTGATCCCAACGTATCCAGCTGGGCCGGCGATTCCTGGCGCACCGGTGGTGGTGCCAGCTGGATTACCGGTTCCTATGACCCGGAACTGGATCTGGTGTACTGGGGAACAGGTAATCCCGGACCTGACTGGAATGGGGATGTGCGCCTCGGTGACAATCTTTATACCGATTCAGCGCTGGCGCTGGATCCGGATACCGGCGAACTGCAATGGTATTTCCAGTTCACGCCGCATGATGTGCATGATTGGGATGCCATTCAGGTTCCGATCCTGGCGGATATCCAGTACCAGGGACAATTGCGCAAGGTCATGATGTGGGCCAATCGCAATGCGTTCTATTACACCATCGACCGAACCAACGGCCAGTTCCTGGTAGGCAAGCCTTTTGCGCTGCAGACCTGGGCCGAAGGTCTGGACTCCACTGGCAGACCGATACGAATTCCTGGAACTTCGCCAACCTATGAAGGGGTTGTGGTTTCTCCTTCGATAGGGGGCGCGACCAACTGGTTTTCACCGGCTTACAGTCCGCAAACCGGCCTCTTCTATGTGAACGCCTTTGACGGTGAACAGCAGTTTTTCAAACGTGATGAAGATTACGAGGAGGGCGAACGATTCACCGGCGGTGGCGGGACTTTTATCCAACCGATGGACACTTACCACTCGGCCATCCGCGCTATTGACCCGGCCACAGCCGAAATAAAGTGGGAATTTCCGATCCAGCCCCGCTCAACAGCAGGTGTCAGCAGTACCGCCGGCGGGCTGGTATTAAGCGGCAGTATTGACGGCTATTTCTTTGCTCTGGATGCAGCGACAGGCGAGGAACTCTGGCATATCACTCTCGGTGCTCGCGTCCACGCAGCACCGATGACCTATGCCGTGGAGGGTAGACAGTATGTGACTGTAGCTGCCGGCAACGTGGTGTTTACGTTCGGATTGAGGGAGTAAATCCGGCGCATAAAAAAACGGCACCTGAGGTGCCGTTTTTAGTCAGCTTGCCGGTTATACCGGGATTATGTTTTCAGCTTGTGGCCCTTTTTTGCCAGTGCCGAGGGTAAAGCGTACTTTCTGACCTTCTACCAGAGTCTTGAAGCCGGAACCCGTAATTGAACTGTAGTGGGCAAACACGTCCGGACCTGATTCCTGGGCAATAAATCCAAAACCTTTGGATTCGTTAAACCATTTGACAGTGCCGGTGATTGGAGATGACATAGAAATTTCCTAAAAAAATATTAATGAGTCCGGTAAAGGACAGTTAGTGCCGGAAATGTTGCTAGTAGTACTTATGGGATACAGGTGAAGGGATTTAAAGAGGGATATAGCATCAAGCTATAAACAGAACTTCAGAGCGGTATACATAAATATAAGCTTAGTTTCAAGCTGGGCGCAGTATAAGGGGAGTTTCCCCGCTGTCAATGACTATTTGCGATACAAAATAGTGAATTGAGGCAATCGGTGCCGGGTTTGAACCAGGTTTGAATTGGGATTATCAGTAAATGCTTATCAAGATTCAATTTTCGCCGTTGGCAATTCCGACTCTGTCGATAATGATCTGTGCCGCCTTGACAGGTCCCTGGTCGTCGCTCACAGCACAAACAGTCGCTGAACGACCTGGCTCAGCGCGTAATACAGACGGGCTGTTTATAAGCTGGCGCGAACATATTATCGATGACCCTGTTATCGCCGGGTTCAATTTGAACGGCAGTGACGGACTGGTGATGGGCGATATTGACCTGGATGGTTTTGAAGACATCGTCTCCGTACATGAATCCGACGCCGGTTACGATTCTGCCGAATTCGAACCCGGATTTGTGGCACCGGCCGAAGGACATGTACGCATCGCGTTTGGTTCTGCCAACCCGGACAGCTGGTTCAGTATTACTGTTGCAGAAGGCGCAGACGCCCCTGCACCGGAAGACGTCGATATTGCCGACGTGAATGGTGACGGTTATCCGGACATTATGGTGGCCGCCGAACTATCCCATCTTATTTACCTGCAGAATCCGGGTGCCGCTGCCCGCATTCAGACATGGCGCCGGCTGATTCTGCCCATGACCGAGGGTCACGGTTCCTACATCCGGGTATTCTTTGCCGACCTCGACGGAGACGGCATTCCTGAAGCAACGGCTCCCAATAAAGGCGCTCAGATTCCCGGACCCGAGGATTTTGCCGTCTCCCATCCCGTGTCTATCTTCAAGTCGAGCGGCGATCCCCTGCTGCCTGACAGCTGGCAGGAAATTGTTCTCGGCCACTACAGCATTCCGCAAAACTCCGAACCGGTTGATCTTGATGGTGATGGAGACATGGATATCGTCGTGGGTACGCGCGGCGAAGAGCGCCTGTTATGGTTTGAGAATCTGGGTAGCACTGATTTGGCATTTAGTGAACATGCCATCGGTATTAATGGCGCCAGAGCGGCAGGTTTCAATCTTGAATATGCCGATCTGAACGGCGACCGGCGTCTGGATATCATCGCTGCCACGCCGCCGCGGGGTTTGTCCTGGCTGGCACAACCAGCCCGCATAGATGATGCCTGGAATGCGCATTACATTGGCACTTTTATGCCAGACAGTATCACTGGCATGGAAATCGCGGACATCGACGGTGATGGCGATATTGACATCATGGTAGGCAGTTACAGCCGGGGTGAGCGCATGGAAGATGATGTCGACGCTTCGGTGAATGATCCTCTCGGTCGCCTGGGCTGGTTCGAAAATCCCGGTATAGAAAATGAAGACTGGGTTCGGCACGATATCTCGCGTCGCAAACGCGGCATGTTTGACAAGTTCATTGCCCGTGACATCGATAGCGATGGCGACATGGATTTTGTCGGCACCCGGGGCAACAGCGCTCCCTACGACGGCGTATTCTGGCTGGAACAGGTCGTTTCCGTCGCGCCGCTTCCTGTATTTCAGCGCGCCCGCGCTGAAGACAGTGACGAAATGCCACTGCCCTGAAGTTTCCGTAGTGTCTCAGTTTGATTTTCCGCTGATACTTGAGAAATCAAGGGAGAAATCAAGGGGGTCAGATTCAGTTGATTTCGTTGTGGGTCAGGCGCGGGACAGACCAGTCGCTACGACCCCTGGCGCCGGTCCTCCGGACTTCCCTCCCGCGAAAAACAAGTTTCAGTAGGGTCGGAGGTGATCGTCAACTTAAATTGGGACTAA